>JALEMY010000037.1 GCA_022767485.1 Erysipelotrichaceae bacterium | reverse complement strand
ATGTTATATTTAAATGATTAGCAAGATCCGTTTGTGTTTCATTATTTTTAATTCTAATACTTTTTAATTTTTCATTAAATTTCATATGTATCACCTCGACTAAATAATAAAACTTGAGTGCATTTTTAACAATAACTGAATAAGTGAAATGCTTTCAACTAGTGGTTGAATTAATAATATTATATCATTTATGATATAAGAATAAAGTGAAAACATAAAAAAAGTGAAATAAATTTCACCTTAAAAACTAAGAAGCAAAGAAAGAGATTTTTTTGCTTCTTTATTTTATAATTAAATTGGGTGACCTACATTGAAAGGAAATAATCAATTTTTGAAACTAAATTACGGTGTTATTGGATATGCTTCTAAATTTCAAAAAGAAATAAAAAACGCGTATAAAGTAAGCAAACTAGTTGGTGATAATACTGTAAAGAAAATAAATAATTGTAAAAAAGCAAGAGAAGAGAGAAATAAATACACTATCAATGATATATTTAGAAACTGTTGGGATAAATTTGAAGAAAAATATGGTGATACAATAACTCTTCAATCAATATTTGATAATGTTTATTCAATGATAAAATGTGGTTCATTTGATGACGACAATGGATATTTATTTTTTGAATGTCCAAACCCAGAATGTAATACATTTCATATTCAACCTTTTACATGTAAATGTAGATGCTGTAATAAATGCGGAAAGATTTATAGTGAAGCAAGAGCGATTGAAATATAAAAAAAGTGTTTGAAAGTTCCGCATAGACATATTACATTCACTATTGCAAAAGAACTAAGACCTTTTTTTGATGTAGATAGAAGTTTGCTTGATTATTTGTTTAAAGCCGTAGAATTTACATTTAATAAACTAACAGAACGAGCAGGAAAAAACAAAGAATATGAATTCGGATATATTTCAACACTTCATACTTTCGGAAGAGATATGAAATTCAATCCATACTTACATGTAATTGTGGCAGAAGGAATAATAGATAAAAATAATAATTTAAAAAAATACGATTACTTTCCTTATGAAAAGATAAGAAAGCTGTTTGCCTATGAACTTGCAGATTCACTTAAAAAAGAAATTTCACCTAAATTAAAAGAATTTTCTATCTTTGCAAATAAATTAACTGAAAGAAAGAAAAATGGTTTCTATGTTCATGGTCCTAAAAATCAAGGCAAAACTCAAAAAGAAAATGAGGATTTAATTAAATATGTTGTTAGGTATGCTGGGCACCTTGCAATAAGTGAATAAAGGATCCTTAAAGTCGATTATAATCTTCTTTTAATTACCTACTTCTATGATCCTCACGAAGATGACAACATTGAAGATGATGATGAAAAAATTGGTAGACAATACATAACTGAAGATATCGATGAGTTTATAAAAAAGATAATTGTTCATATACCAGAAAACGGTAAACACAACATTCGTTATTATGGTTTTTATGCAAACAAATCTAAAAAATTAAATATTTTAAAGCAAAAAATCCATTCCATGTTATCTAATAAAAAAATAAAAGGAATATCTAAAACTAAAGCATTACTTATTGGACAAGCAAGTGGACTTGTAGAACCATTTGCTGGTGTATTAGGCTGTATCTTTGCTTATTATATTAATTCTATATTACCATTTTTATTAAGTTTTTCAGCAGGTGCTATGATAGCTACTTGCGTAAGTGAACTTATTCCTGAATCTAGTAAAACTCATAAGACTGCTTCAACACTATGGTTTACATTAGGATTTATTATAATGATGATATTAGATGTGGCATTAGGATAAAAAAAAATGGATACTAATATCCATTTTAATCATTTAACTTTTCTAAATTAGCTGAATAATACTTTTTCTTTCCTATATATTTTTCCGTAGCATAGTTATTCTCTATTAAATAATCTAATACTTTTCTGCAAGTCGAATCTGATAGTCCTAAATTATTAACTAAATCTAACACTGTAACTCCATGTTCTGAAAATAACTCGGCTTGTAAAAGTATTTGCAAAACAGAATTATTGTTTTTACTAAGTTTTAACTTATCAATTCTACTCAAATACGATTCTAACTCTGATTTTTTACTTAATGCGTACATTTCTGTTTTTTCATAAGCTTTATATACAATATTTAAAAACTCATATACAAAAGTTGTAATGTCCCCTTTATTTCTTATATCATTAGTGATTTTAAAAGCATCATAATAAGAAGTTAGATTTTCTTTAATAGTCATTGATAGTCTATAAGAAATAATCTTTGTGTAATGCTTAGAAAACATATAACTTGCAATAAATCTATTAATTCTTCCATTACCATCATAAAACGGATGAATGTAAGAAAATAAATAGTGGAATATGGCAATTCTAATCATTGGTTCTATATTTTCATCATTTAATAAAGATAATGACTTATCTATACATTGAATAATCTTGCTTTCAGGCATAATTCCATTATGAATAACCTTTCCAGATGATGTTGAAACATTTACAACATCTTTTCTAAATATTTCTCCATCAGGAACATTATTTGGATCTTCTCTTTTTATTTCTTCAAGCAATATTTCATCATATATCTTTCTAACATCTATTGAACTTTCTAATTTAATGTTGTTATCACTTAAAAGCATATAATATCGATTGATAATACCTTTAAATCTTTTATTTTTATTGTTTTTAGATTCTATGTCTTCTAATATTTCACTAATTTCTTTTCTAGTAGAAACTATTCCTTCAATACTATTTGAAAAATGAATTTCATCAATTAAAGACTTTTTAATGTATTGAAATTGAGCTACTTTTGGTAAACTACCAAACAATTCATTTACTCTATAATCAAGATCTCTTATTTTATAAACTAAAGAATTTATTTCGTTATGAAAAAAGAAAAAAGAAGGATATTCATTAATGTCGACAAAAAACTTTAATGCAGCTTCCGAATTAAATCTTGATAAATAAGTCTCTTTAGATTTACTTTCATCAATTGCAAATAATTTATATAACGATTGAAATTTCATAATTCATTTCCCCTTTTTTAAAATAATTATACTATATTATATGTATTTTTCAAGTTTTGTTTACTAATTTTTGCTATTTTTAATAAACAGATTGTTTTTTTTATGTTTTATTTTGTATTTATTATCATTATATGACATTTATTTTCAAAAAATACTTATGTTATCATTCGATTTATACGGATATCACTTATAAGTATCTGCATCTCACAATTTGTCTAATACGTGTTCAATTAGTTGCCTTTTAGAAAAAACATTTGAAACCAAAAAAGAAATTATGTTCCAACAAAGTCGAATTTTATATTCATAAAACAATAGATGGAGTACAATCTTTTCATAAAACAATATTTTTTTTAGCAAACTCTCACTATCTTTTGGTATAGGTATTCAAAATTTTCCTGAAAGCGTTGCTCGACACTACCATTACAAAGAGAAGGAATTTCTAAAGCTAAAACATTATTTATTGGACAAGCTAGTGGACTTTTTGAACCATTTGATGGTGTATTAGGTTATGTTTTTTCATGTTTTATTAACTCTATATTACCATTTTTATTAAGTTTTTCAGCAGGCGCAATGATAGCTACTTGTGTAAGTGAATTAATACCTGAATCAAGTAAAACTCATAAAACAGCTTCAACTATTTGTTTTACATTAGGATTTATTATAATGATGATATTAGATGTGGCATTAGGATAAAATTGATTTATTAAATCACTTTTTACATCATGTTTTATATCATATTACACTTTTTATACCGAGTTTTTAACATGTTTTCTCGTTTTTTATACCGAGTTTTATGGTTTTAATATAAAGCAATACAACCTTTTAAGTTTTTCAGCAGGTACTTTGATAGCTACTTGTGTAATTGAACTTATTCCTGAATCTAGTAAAACTCATAAAACCGCATCCACATTATGGTTTACATTAGGATTTATTATAATGATAATATTAGATATAGCCTTAGGATAAATCATTAAAATATTTCACATATTTTGCAGATTTGTGTAGTAACAAAATGCGACAATGTTTGACATATTTTCTACTCTTATTTATAATAAAAAAAGAAAGAAAATATATAAATATATTTTATGAGGTTATTTTATGTATCAAATTTTTGTAGACACTGATATGGACATCACTCCAATTATTGCTAAAAAATATGGTTTTAAATTAATAAGCATGCCTTATTCAATGAAAGAAGATGAATTGGTTTTCCCTTATGAGGATTTTGATGATTTTGAATATAAATCATTTTATGATACATTAAGAAAAGGTGTAATCCCTAAAACATCCGCTTTGTCTCCTGAAAAATACATGGAGTATTTTGAGCCAACATTAAAAGAGGGAAAAGACATTTTTTACATTCATTTTTCAAAAGCGATGAGCGGTACTTTTAATTCAATGAAACTTGCCTTTGAAGAATTAAGTAAAAAATATCCTGAAAGAAAACTATATACACTTGATACTAAAGCGATAACAATTTGTAGCTACAATATCATATGTACTATTGGTGACATGCTTCTTGAAAACCCAAATATGAGCATAGAAGAAATTATAAACTGGGGTGAAAAAGAAATAGATAAATTTGCTGTTTATTTTTTTGCAGACAGCTTAAAATTTTTTGCTCGTAGTGGAAGAGTTAGTAACTTTACAGCTAGTATGGGAGGATTTTTAGGCATTAGACCTCTTTTAAACATGAATAGTGAAGGAAAAATGCTATCCATTGGAAAAGTAAAAGGCCGACATGCAGCAATTAATGCACTTATAAATTATGTTACTTCATTGCAAGATGATATATTGTCTTATAGAGTAGTTATTGGACATACAGATTCATTTGAACTAGCAAATGAACTTAAAAATCTTCTTATAGAAAAATTTAGTGACAAATTAAATGTTGAAATAATAGTAGTTAATCCAACTGCTGGAAGTCATTGTGGCCCTGATACAATCGGTGTATCGTTCCATGCTATTCATCGATAAAAATAGAGAATTATATATATGATAACAATTAAAGAAGTTAAAAGTAGGAAGCAAATAAAAGAGTTTATCGAATTCCCACTTAAGCTATATAAGGACAATCCATACTTTGTACCACCACTATATATGGATGAAAAATCATTATTTAAGGAAAATAATGTTAATAAAGAACAAGCTGAATCAGTATTTTATTTAGCTTATAAAGAAAACAAAGTGGTTGGAAGAATACAAGGAATCTTACAAAGAGTAAGCAATGAAAAATGGAAACAAAAAAGAGTTCGCTTTACTCGCTTTGATAGCATTGATGATCAAAGTGTTGCCGATGCTTTATTTAAGCAAATTGAAACATGGGCAGCAAAAAATGGTATGAATGAAGTGGTTGGACCATTAGGTTATTCTGATTTAGATAGAGAAGGACTTTTAATTGAAGGCTTTGATCAAATGTCAACCTTTGAAGAACAATACAATTATCCTTACTATCAAAAATTAATTGAAAATTGTGGATATAATAAAGAAGTTGACTGGGTAGAATCAAAATTATATGCTCCTGATGAAATCGATGAAAGAATTGAAACTATTTCAAATAAAATGTTAAAACGTTATAATCTACGCTTGTGCGTTGAAAAAAATGCTAAAACATTTGTAAAAAAATGGGGCAATGCATTTTTTGATGTTTTAGATGAAACATATGAAGCAATATATCAATCAGTACCATTTACTGCCAATATGAAAAAAAGTTTAATTACATCATTTAAATTTATTTTAAATGTTAATTATGCAACTATTATTATAGATGAAAATGATAGAATTGTTGGCTTTGGACTTGCTTTCCCTTCAATTGGTAAAGAAATTCAAAGAACAAATGGTCACTTAACTCCTCTTACAATCATCAAAACATTAAAAGCAATAAAACATCCTAAAGTGTTGGATTTAGCCTTAATTGGTGTTGTTCCAGAATATCGTAATAAAGCTATTGCTACATCAATTGTAAATGGTATGATAAAAATGCTTTCAAGCGGTCAAATTGAATATGCGGAAACAAATCTAAATTTAGAAACTAATGCTAACATATTAAACCAATGGAAAT
>JALEMY010000104.1 GCA_022767485.1 Erysipelotrichaceae bacterium | reverse complement strand
TATAATATTAAATTAAAATGTTATGTTGTTATAGAACTAAAAATTGGCGAATTTAAACCAGAATATGCAGGTCAATTAAGTTTTTACTTGACTGCAATTGATGAGCAAGTTAAAGAAGTTAATGATAATCCAACAATTGGTTTATTATTATGTAGACATAAAAATAATGTTGTTGCTGAATATACCTTAAGAGATATGAATAAACCAATGGGAGTAAGTGAATATAGAATTAAAGATTACTTACCAGAAAACTTACAAAATGAATTACCTTCAATTGAAGAGTTAATTACAATTGTTAAAAAAGATATATAATTTAAAAAAACGAGGATACTCGTAATAGCCATGTCGAAACTCAGTTATTCTATTGCAACTCTAGATATTATTCACCTGAACTTTGTCGTTGGATTTTGCCAGATTCAATCGAATATTTAGATCCATAATCTATCAATGGATTAAACTTATATGCGTACTGTAGTAATGATCCCGTAAATCGATATGATCCTACAGGACACGCTTGGGATGTTATTTTAGATATTTTCTCAATTGTTTGGAGTTTATATGATTTAATTAAAGATCCTTCATGGGGAAATGTTGGATGGTTAGTTTTAGATGTAGTCTTTGCAGTAGTTCCATTCCTTACAGGCAGTAGTACAATGAAAGTTGCTTCAAAATTAGATGATGTAAGTGATATTGGTGGCTATATGAATAAATTTGACAATGTATATGATTCTATTGTTATTGGTAATGATATGGGAAGAGTTACAAATTTAGCATTTGATACTGGATCAATGATTTATTATGGATATAAACAAATGAACACATTATATGCAATGGGTAGGGCTGATGAAATTACTGATGCAATGAGATACGCTTCAAAGGTTGACAATGCAAGATTTATTATGGATAAATATAAAGCAGGATATAAAATTATTAATGCTGGTAGTGATGGTAGAGGATTCTTTAAAATGATGAAATCAGCCTATGGTATGGAGTTAAAAATTTTATATAGATTAAAATATGGTAATAAAATACATAAATTATGGTGGATATTAAATTCGGGGAGAAGAATTATATGGTAGATAATAAAATAATTCAAATTATTTATACTAACTTAAAAGATTATGTTAATATTGATGATATTAAATATTTTCCTAGCAATGGTATAGCGAAATATATATTTAATGTATCAGATTTTTACTTTGAAATTTCATATGAATTTATAGATAATTTTTATCGAATTAAAATAGAAAAAAAACATAATAATCAATTGCAAGATATAGTTTTTCTAACTAAATCAAAAAAATTTCAAAATGATATCAAGTTAATGCTTAAAGATTTAAAATTATCAAGAAAGGTATTTGAAAATCATATTAATGCATTTTGCTCGTATTTAATAAAGATTTTAGAAAAGTATGAAGATTTAAATTACCTAGAAAAAACATATAATTCCGATTTAAGATTCGATGGAATTTTCATATAAAAATATTTGTAAAATGGACTTTTTGGCAAAAAGGCATAAGTAAAAAAAATAAGCGAGTCTGCGTTGTATTGTAGATTTGCTTTTCTTATTTACTTAAATTATAATTTTTATATTAAATATGTGATATGATTATTAAAAGGATGTGATGCAAATTGCTAAGAAAATGGATAGGAAGAATTTTTATTGCTAGCGCAATTGCTTTAATATTAGTGGCTGCATCTATAGCTTTTTACTATAATTTTATATTAAAAGATCATGAAGGACCAATGGATTTATGGGCTATTATTGCCTTGTGTGTGCCCTTTATTATTTTTGTTATTTCTCGAGTTATTATTGATGTAAAGAAAATCAAGTTTAGTGATTCGTTTAACGAAAAAGGCGTCATTAGTAAAATATCAAATGTTTTTGCTAATATATTTGTTGTAATTGCTATGATTCCATTATTTCCGATTATAATTGTATTCACAATTATTCAAACAGTTACAACAACACCTAGTAAAAAAACTTTCAAAAAATTAATTAATAAAGGTTTCTCTTATATTCATAAAGATAAAAAATATATATTAAAAAAAGAAGATATTATTATAGAAATTTCTAATGGATTAACTGATTATTTTATTAGTTTTGATAATGGCGCATCTTTTGTTAGAGTTGAAGAAAGCAATTTAGGAACATCATATGATAGGGATGAATTAAAATATAAATTAAATGACTATCTTTCTGCTCATCCAGTTGATATTCAACGGGGAGATGCGGTTCCTCCTTTTACAGAATATATAGAATTTTTAAATATCAATTTAAAATAAACATATTAAACTATTGAACTCACATTTGTGTTTTTTTTATTTTTGCTGGTAATTCGTTATTTCAAATGTCCGTAACCATTGAGAAGATAATTTATTTTATATTTTTTTAAAACAGGCCCATAAAAGTACCTCTAACTTTCCAGTAACTATTGAAGGGAAATATTAAAAAGATGTTGAAAAACTCCATCAAATTAATGCTGAAAACTCCAGTACTATTAGAGGAACATTAATTAATTTAATAAATTTTAATGTTTCACCCCGACACTTTGGCTTACTATCTTAGGTAGCTTGTGTTCAATATAAATGTAGCGCCGTATACGAGACCCGTACGTACGGTGCAATGAGAGTGGCAAAGAATTATTTTCTTTCCTCTACTCTATTTTTATAAGTATTTTAAAGAGGATTACAGACTTTTTATATTTGGAAGAAAAGGTACGCTTACTCTTAAACAAGTATAAAATAACGTTAAAGTTATTCAAATAAATTATTATGATGTTTCGTAATTACTAATACCTATGTAGTAGATAGTATCTTTAAGTGGCCATATGGTCCAAAGGGCATTAAAGCGAGAATATTATGACTTGAGTCATGAGAGGTTCAAACCACATAAATGCATAAAGCTTTAAGGAAAGAATTGTACAATACATTATCTAATGCTGTTATTATGGCACAAGAGGATTTTTGTTATGGAATATAAAATACAATAATAATTGTTTTACAATCATTATTGTGATATGCTTAATTTGTAGCAAAAAAAGGAGAATACATTTATGTATGATTTAAAAATTGGGATTATTGAATCAATAGATTCTATTTTAAATGAAGGTCTAACAAGACTTGATAAAGTTGGTATTAAAGAAGTTCAATTAAGTTGTTGGAATGTGAGCTTGTGTAACGAAAAAAACGCTAAAAAAATTAAGGAAATGTTTAGTGGAGAATATAGTATATCTGGCCTTTGGGGAGGCTGGATAGAAGGACCAACTGTATGGAATTTTATTGAAGGGCCAGACACGATTGGTATCGTACCTAAAACGTGGCGTAAAAAAAGAGTTGAAGGATTAAAAAAAGTTATCGACTTTGCTAATATGTTAAATGTCAAAACGGTAACTACTCATATGGGTTTTATGCCAGAAAATCCAAGTAGTGAGCTATATAAAGAAGTATTAGATACAATTTTTGAATTGTGTGAATACGCTAATCAATACGGCATTTATTTTTGCTTTGAAACAGGTCAAGAGACACCAACGACAATTTTAAGAACAATTCAAGATGTGCAAAAAAGAGGACTAGATAATTTAAGAATCAATTTAGATCCAGCTAATTTATTATTATATGGTAAAGGTAATCCTTCAGATGCTGTTGATGTATTTGGTAAATATGTTGTAGGAATGCATGTTAAAGATGGTGATTATCCAACAAATGGAGATAATTTAGGACAAGAATATAAAGTTGGCACAGGAAGAGTTGACTTTGAATATATCATTAAAAAATTGCATTCATTTAATTATAATGGACCGCTTACAATCGAAAGAGAAATATCTGGTGATCAACAAATTAAAGATATTATCGATACGATAAGCTATTTAAAGAACATTTTAAAAACAATTGATTAATAAAGGAGCAAAATATGTCAATTACATTTATTTCAGAACATAATGTGTTTAAATTAGATGGAAAAGACTACACTTATTTGATAGGTGTGTATGATAATCGATATTTATTAACATTATATTATGGAAAGAAAATCGAAATAGTAGATCCAAGTCGTTTAATGGTTACGAGAGAACTTGGCTTTTCACCATCTCCACACGAAGATTTTTATCGTCGTGATAGGAGCTTAGATACGATGCTTCAAGAATGTCCTACATTTGGTTATGGCGATTTTCGTATTCCATCAATTATGATCGAACAAGAAAATGGTTCTAGATGTTTAGATTTAAGATATAAATCATATGAATTTTTATCTGATAAGCCTTTAATTAGTCAAATGCCTTCACTAAAAGAAGATGATCATTGTGATAGTTTAAAAATCACTTTAAAAGATGAAGTAAGTGGTGTAGAAGTTGATTTATTTTACAATGTTTATCAAAATAGAAATGTTTTAACAAGACATTTAAAAATTAGAAATACTGGTAAAGAAAAATTAATTATTTCTAAAGCAATGTCATGCTCATTTGACTTAAGAGACAACCAATTTGATTTATTACAGTTAATAGGTACTCATTGTGAAGAAAGACATATAGAAGTAACACCACTTCGTCATGGAATTAGTAAGATTGAATCAAGAAGATGCACATCTTCACATATGTTAAACCCTTTTATGGCTTTATGTAGAAAAGATGTCAATGAATATAATGGTGAAGTATATGGTATAAATTTAGTTTATTCTGGGAATTATGAAGGAACAATCGAAGTGGATCAAAGACATACTACTCGTGTACAAATGGGTATTGGTTCATTTGATTTTGCTTGGCCATTAATGGCAAATGAAGTTTTTGAAACGCCAGAAGTAGTTATGGTTTATTCACCTAATGGACTAAATGCTATGTCACAAACATTCCATGATTTATATAATGATTGTTTGCTTAAGAAGCATTATCATCATCCAATAGTTGTCAATAACTGGGAAGCTACATATTTTGATTTTAATGAAGAAAAACTAACAAAATTAATCGAGTCAGCTAAAGGGTTAGGTATTGAAACATTCGTCTTAGATGATGGCTGGTTTGCCAAAAGAAACAACGATGAATCAAGTCTTGGAGATTGGGTAGTAAACACACAAAAACTACCAAACGGCTTAGAAAAAATAGCTGATATTTGTAAGAAAAATAAATTAGGATTTGGCTTATGGTTTGAACCAGAAATGATATCTGAAGAATCATCTTTATATAAAAACCACCCTGAATATGCAATTCGTATTTCCAATCGTCCACATTTATATTCACGTTGTCAATTAGTGCTTGACTTATCTAAAAAAGAAGTTTGTGATTATATTATTAAAGCGATTAGTGATGTGGTTGATAATTTACCAATTACTTATATAAAATGGGATTTTAATCGTAATATTACTGAAACCCAAAACAAACAACTTTGTCATAAATATGTTTTAGGACTTTATTATGTGTTGGATGCTATTACTAGCAAATATCCAAACATAATGATTGAAGGATGTTCTGGCGGAGGAGGACGTTTTGATCCAGCGATGCTTTATTATACTCCACAAATTTGGACTAGTGATGATACAGATGCTATTGAAAGATTATATATTCAATATGGTACATCTATTGTTTATCCACCAACTTCGATGGTTGGGCATGTTTCGGTTACACCAAATCATCAAACAGGCAGAGTAACACCATTTAAAACACGAGGGATTGTCGCTATGTCAGCAAATTTTGGCTATGAATTAAACCCACAAGTGTTAAGTGAAGCAGAACAAGAAATGGTTAAAGCACAAACAAAAGAATACCAACATTTAAGAAAAGTTATTTATAATTCATCTTTTTATAGATTGAGAAGCCCATATAAAGGCAATGATTGTGCTTGGTCATTTGTTAGCAAAAACAAAAAAGAAGTTTATGTCATGTATGTTAGAATTTTAAATGCAGCAACAAATGAATTTGATTATTTATTATTAAAAGGTCTTGATGAAAAGAAAATTTATTTAGATGTAGCAAATAATGTTAAATATACAGGAAGTGAGTTAATGAATGTTGGCTTATTACTTCCTCGTCATCCATACGACTTTAATGGCATAATGTATCATTTTAAAGAAGTTAGAGAATAGAGGTTAAAAAATGGAAAAAAAGTATTCGATATATCTTGAAGAAAAATATGAATCATTAAAGCAAATTATCGATTTATTAAAAAAGAAATTTGAATATGTTTCAATATTGGCTACTGATTGTCAAGGTAAATCAATTAAAGTATCAGAAAAAATTGTTGATATTAAGGATAATTTTTTTCAAGAACGTGGCTTTGTGGTTCGTGTTTTTCATAATGGACTTTATTCCGAATATGCCTTTAATAACTTTGATAATGTAAATGAAATAGTTGGGAAAATCATTTCATCTGTTGATGTATCAGATTCACTATATAAAGCAATTTATGCTAAAGCAGAAGAAAATGAACTTTATGATGAACAAGAAATTTGCAAACAATTTTATAAGGAAAGTAAAAAAGATCTTCCCTTAGAAACACTAATTAATAAATGCAAAAAGATAATAGATACTTCAATGGAAGAAAATGAATATATTATTTCTTGTACTTGTAATCTTGAATATTTAAATGTTTCAAAAATGTTTTTATCGCAAAAAAAATGTTTAAAACAATCATACTCGTGGGCTAATGCAAGTTATTTTTGCATAGTAAATCGTAATGAAACAACAAGATTTAATCTTGGAAGTGAAAGCGGATCAACGCTTCAAGAAGTGTTAGAAAAGTTATCTATGAAAATTGATAATATTAATAATGATGCTACATTATTGCTCGATGCGAGTCATATTGTTCCAGGAGAATACGATTGCATTACATCTCCTGAAATATCAGGTCTTATTGCTCATGAAGCTTTTGGCCATGGTGTTGAAATGGATATGTTTGTAAAAAATAGAGCATTAGGAAAAGATTATTTATTAAAAAAAGTAGGTTCTCCTTATGTTGAACTTCACGATGGTGCTATTCCATATGATAATGTTTCATCATATTTCTTTGATGATGAGGGAACACTAGCTCAGGATACCTTAGAAATCAAAGATGGCATTTTATTAACAGGAATTGCTGATGCGATAGCAGCAAAGAAATTAAATATAGCACCAACCGGAAATGGAAAAAGAGAAAATTATTGCCATAAGGCATATAGTAGAATGACAAACACTTATTTTAAAAGTGGGACATCAACGCTTGAAGAAATGATATCTTCTATTGAAAATGGCTATTTAATCGATGGGGAAATCAGTGGCATGGAAGATCCAAAGCATTGGGGTATTCAATGTGTGGCACTTATTGGAAAAGAAATTAAAAATGGTAAGTTAACAGGTAATATTGTTTCTCCTATTGTAATAAATGGCAATGTATTAGATTTATTAAATAGCGTTTCGATGGTTAGTAAGGACTTTAAACTTTATGGTTCAGGTATGTGTGGAAAAGGTTATAAAGAATGGGTTAAAACATCTATTGGTGGACCTTATATGAAAGTGAGGGCGAAACTTGGATGATCTCATATTTGTTAGATACATTAAAGAAAAATAAAAAAATATATGCATGGAATTTAAAAGTGATTTGCAAAGATACGTATGAACTTTATTTTATCAAACAAAAATTGGAAATGAATCGAGAAGTTAATACGACAAATTATATAGTTACAATCTTTGTAAAAGGGAATAAAAAAGGAGAAGAAGTGTTGGGAAAATCAACGTTTTCTTTATATTCATCAATGAGTGAAAACGAAATAGAAGAAAAAATTGATGAACAGATTACTCTTTGTAAATATGCTTATAATAAAATGTATGAATTACCTAAAAAATCAAACTTAAAACAGTTTTCTAAAGAAGTCGGCTTTGATGGACTTAGTTTGAAAGATGCCGCATTTATTGCAGCAGATGCTTTGTTTGAAGCTGATAAATTTGATAAGGGATATATCAATTCTGCAGAGATATTTATTAGTTATGAGGAAACGAAATTCTTCGATAGTAACGATAATGTTTTCTTATATGTTAACGAAATTGGTAACATAGAGCTTGTTACAACGTGGGCAGAAGAAAATGTGGAAGTGGAATTATATAAAAGCTTTGCTTTTGATTCATTAGATACAAAATATATTCAACAACAAGCAAATGATGTTTTACTTGAAGCAAGCAATAGATTTAAAGCTATAAGAACACCTTCATTAAATAATGTTAAGGTTATGTTAACAGGTGAATATGTAAAACGTTATTTTAATCATTTTGCCTATAAATTATCAAATGATGCTATTTATGCTAACGAATCAAATTACGCTTATAATCAGTCTATTCAAAGTGGAAATAAATGCGATTTGATAACGATGCGCTTTGAATCAACACTTAAAGGTTCTACACTAGGAAGGCCTTTTGATGATGAAGGAATAGCATTAAAAAGATTAAACTTATATGAAAAAGGTGTCGTAAAGAATTTTTATGGAAGCAATGCCATATCGCAATATTTAGATAAGCCAGTAAATGGTAATTATAAAAACTTAATAGTTAATGCAGGAACTTTACAAAAAGAAGACTTAAATGAAGAAAATTATTTGGAAATAATGTCTTTATCTGATTTTGATATCGATACGGTCACTGGTGATTTTGCTAGTGAAATAAGACTTGCATGTTTGCATTTAAAAAACAAAAACAAACAATTTGTTACTGGTGGTAGTATTTCTGGAAATGTTTATGAATCTTTAAATGTTGTTCGCTTTTCTAATGAAACAAATCAAATTAATAACTTTGTAGGACCAAGTAAAGTCTTACTTGATTATGTAAAAATTGGAAGTGGTGAATAAGATGAAAACTGTAGTTATTGTAGCAGTAATTCTCGTTTTGCTTTATTTGTTGATGCTTTATTTGATTTCCCCTGGAAATTATAAAAAATGTTATCCTTATGACTGGCTTTATAAATCATATATTGCTCATAGAGGAATCTATAATAACGAGCAAAATGTTATTGAAAACACTTCAGAGGCTTTTATCAATGCGATTTATAAGGGCTATAATATTGAAACAGATGTTCATTTAACTTCAGATAACAAATTAATAATCTTTCACGATAGCGATTTTAAACGTATGTTTCATATCGATAAAAAAGTGAGCGAAATGACACTTTCAGAAATAAAAGAGTTATCGTATGATAATTCATCAGCTAAGGTATTAGAATTTAAAGAGTTTTTATCGATAATTTCCGGTAAAACAGGATTGCTTTTAGAACTTAAAAGTCAAGATAATAAAAAAGATAAAATTCTATGTGAAGAAGTGATGAAAATATTGAAAGATTATCAAGGAAATTATGTTATTCAATCATTCAATCCATTGATCTTAAGATATTTTAAAAAACATTTTCCTTTAGTTCCAAGAGGACAATTATATACGAAGTTTGCTTTAAAAGAAGAATTTAAAAAAATGAAAGGACAAGGCATAAAACGTTATTTGATGATTGTTTCTATGTTTTGTTACAATATAAAACTTACAAATTTTGTTGGTAGACCATTATTTTTAAATAATGATTATTTATTAATGGATAAAATAATCTATTTTTATGGTATGTTTATGCCACTTATTATTTATACTGTAACAGATAAGAAAACATTTTTATCTTTTAAACAAAATAAAAAGATAAAAAACATTATTTTTGAAAGCCTTGAATTATAAAAATGGAAGAAAAACAAGAAGAATTAAAAAAGGTTTATCCTAAGTTTAAATCACAAATCATATTGCCAATTATCTTTGCTTTAACATTGTTAGTTGGTATATGTTTTCTTGCTGTTAAAGACTTTATCAAAGATTTAAGTCCAATTGTTGTTTGGCTATATTTTGCTGTTTCTATAGCTTATTCTATCATTGCTATTTATGATGCAATCGTCAATAAAGAAAGAGTAAAGAAACAAAAGATATTTATTTTAATTATGTGTGTATTATCGTTAATTGCTTCAATATTATATGCGATATTTTTTATTATCGCTAAGGGAAGATAAATATGCTATATAAGATAAAAAACCAATATTTAACGGCTTATATTGATACATTCGGGGCTCAGCTTATTCGCCTTATTGATAAAGATAATATAAATAGATTACATGAAGCAAGCGAAAAGACGTGGGATAAAGTCTCACCGATATTATTTCCTCAAATATCTAGAACTAAAGGTTATCTTTATAAAGTTAACGATAAAGAATATCATATGCCAATGCATGGATTTGCTAAAGATAAAGAATTTGTTATAGACCATATTGAAGAAGATGAATTGGTATTATCTATAAAAGACGATGAAGAGTCTTTACTTATTTATCCATATCATTTTTCATTTAAAGTAATCTATAAGTTGCTTGATAATAAATTAAAAGTTAGTTTTGTAGTTAAATCAAACAACGATGATTTTATGTATTATATGGTTGGGGGACATCCAGGATTTAAAGTTCCTTTGTATGACTTTGAAAAATATGAAGATTATTTTATTAGATTTGAAAAAAAAGAAAATAAAGAAGCAATGCAAGTTGTCGATGGCTTTTTAGCTAATGTTTATAAGCCATATTTAAATAACTGTGATGTTATTAATCTAAAACATAATCTTTTTGTTCCAGATGCTCTTATTTTTAAAAATTTAGAATCAAATTATGTCGATATTGCATCTATTAATCATAATAAGAAGATTCGTTTTTATTTTAAAGACTTTGAAATATTAGCTATTTGGGCTAAAAATACTACAAATACCGATTTTGTATGTTTAGAGCCATGGAATGGTATTCAAAAACAATTTGTTATAGACCATGAAAAAATGGGGGTTTTATCATTAAAACCGCATGAAGAAAAAACATTTTCTTATACTATAGAAGTAATCGATTAATATTGCCTAGAAAAAGTCTAGGCTTTTTATATTTTATTGCACCAAAATATTTTTATTTTATGTCTTATATAATGAAAGGAATAAAAAAAGCGATATGGAACTTGAAGATAAACTAATAGAAGCACTAGTTTATGGAAAAGTTAACAAAATTGAAAAAGTATTTGAAGACATCTATGAACAATACTATAAACTTGTTTATTTTTGCATAAAACAAAAAGTTGCTATAAAAGAAGATATTGAAGATCTTACAAATGAAACCTTTATATCTTTTTATAATGGCTTAAAAAGAAATAGTAACATTCGTTCTCTTAAGTCATATTTATGCAAAATCGCTATTAATAAGGCAAATGATTATTTAAATAAACAAAAAGATGTTGTTTTAAATATAGATGAAAACATGTCTAGTGACTTTAAAGATAACAATGATATTTTTGATTTATTAAAAAGTAAATGCAGTGAAAAAGAATATTATATATTAATTCATCACGTTATTTATGAAGAATCATTTAAAGAAATATCATTAGATATAAACGAAAAAATAAATACTATAAAATCAATTTACCATCGCTTAATTATAAAGTTAAGAAAGGAAACATTATGAAAAAGACTAATAAAATATTTAATTCAAATTTAAATGCTGATTTTAATCGCATTGCAAGTCAGATAAATTATGATGAAATTCTTGATGAAAAAAGGAAAATTAATACTAAAAAAATAGTCTATAAAAGTGTGATGGCGATAGCATTAATAATACCAATATGCATTATATTATTACCATTAGTAGCATTTATTGAAATAGATGAATCAGCTAAAATGATTAAAAAATCATATTCGCTTAATGAAATAAAAAATTTGCAAAACGAATCTTTTGTCGCTTTAAACGAGGTAAATTATCCAAATATTACAGAAAAAAAAGAACAATATAAAGTAGATGAAACATATAAAAATGCTATCAATAATTTTGCTAATTTGATCAATTCAAAGGTGACTTTAGATGAAAAAAATGTTGTTTATTCACCTCTTAGTTTATATTCTATGTTAGATATTATGTCGCTACTTTCAAATGATGAAGAAACGTTAAATGAATTGGATAATTTGTTAAATGCCTCAAAAAGTATTAGAAATGAAAACTATGATAATATGTATAAAAATAATTATTATTTAACTAATGAGGGCACAACACAAATGTATAATGGTTTATTTGTTAGAAATAATCAAACATTTAATGTAGATTTATTGGATGATTTATCTAATAAATATACTGAAGTTTTTTCCTTAAATTTTGATAATAATAAAGATATTGATAGAATGCTAAAATGGGTCGATAAAAGAATAGATGAATCTGGTTTTTTAAAAAAAGAAGACTTACAGATTAAAGAAGATACAGTGATGTTTTTATTTTCTACACTTTATTATAAAAACACTTGGAGAAAAGAGTTTTTAAAAGATGATTCATATTCAGATGTTTTTTATGGAAATAATAATGAAAGCGATGTAACATATATGAAACATTCATATTATTCTAATCAAGTGTATGACTATGATAGTTATATTTCATTTAAAGATTATTATTGCAATGGTTATTGTATTAAATATATCGTGCCAAAATCTTTACAAAGTAATATTTATGATGAAATCAAAAATGTTAATATCTTTGTAGATGATGAAGAAAAAAAGATGACGTATATCAATGAATTAAATCAAATTAGCGATTCGTTTATTATTGATTTAAGCCTACCAAGATTTAAAGTAGAGTCATTTATTGATTTTAATGAAATACTTAAAAAATCAGGACTTAATAAAGCTTATGATTATTTTGGGAAAAGTTTTAATTATGCATTTAGTGATTTAAAAGACGATGAATCGATTTATTTACAATATGTAAAACAAAAAAATGCTATTAGTTTTGATGAAGATGGAACGATAGCTAAAAGTGTTTCTTTTGCCTCTTTTGGAAAAAATACTAGTGCAGTAGAAATCGTAATTGATACCTTAGAAGTAAAATTAAATCAACCATTTATTTATATTATAGAAGATAGTAATTCATTACCGCTATTTGTAGGAAGCGTAAACCAATTATAAAGAGTTTTTAGAAAAGATAATTCATTAGTGGATTATTTTTTCTTTTTTTATGTAATCAAATATACAATTTTGGCTAAGAAAAATGGATATTATTCTCATTTATTTAATAATTACCACTTTTTTTGAAAATATATGTATATAATTTTGGCTATAGTTTATAAAAAAACTATTATTTTATTAAGTGTTTTGCTACAATTAAAGTGATAAGCAAAGCGCTTTCATATATTAAAAAGGAGACATGAAAATGAAAAAGACCATTGGTTTTACTATGTTCGCTTTACTTTTTTCTATGCTTTGTACAAACAATAAATTTATTGATGTCAATGCTGATGAAAATAAGGTTTCTATTAATGCGGTTGAAGCGTACAAATTTGCCGGAGCTTATGATATTAATTCATCATATGTAAGCGATGGCGTACAAGCATTAATACCTGGTGCTGATAGCGTGGGAAGTGATGCGTGGTGGCACAAGGTAAACATTCCTAATGATAATTCATTATTAGATAGTTTTTCTATCAAAAATGATGAAAAAGTCACTATTGAGTTTTCTATTAATTATTTTGATGATGATGGAAATTCTTTGGTTTCATCAAACAATTCTAGCGCCTTAGACATTTATGTTTTAAATGCTGCAAATGATTCTCAAATTGCCATGCTTAGAATTTGGACAGATGCTGGTGGTGGCACAAATGGAAGCCATTCATATCAGCTTTTTGGTTCTGATTGGAATGGATATAATGGAGCAACATGGATTGCAGGAGATGCTAGAGCAAATAGTAGTTTTTTAATTCAATTCGATAAGGAAAATTTATTTAGTTCTTATGTTGGTGGTTCATCTGAAATTACACACCTTGACACAGCAGATAATGCTTATAAAGCAGCAATTAAGGATACGATTGCAAGTGTTGATAATATCAAATTCCAAATAGGAGGAGATAATGGATGGACTAAAACTTGTAGCCTTGTTTTAAAATCGATTAATGGACAACAACTTGCAAATCAAGATGGCATGATTGTTGATACAATTGCCCCAAAATTTAAAAATATTCCAATAACAACAACGATAAACCAAAACGAAGAATTTACGATTTTAGAAGAAGCTTACGACTTGTTTGGTGGTGTTTCTTATTCGATGAATGTAAATGGGACAAATATCTCAGGAAAGACATTTACACCAGCTGAAAGTGGTAACATCGATGTTACATTATATGCAACTGATTTAGCTTTAAATACAAGTAGTAAAAATTATACTTTTGCTGTTAGCAGCAATATTTCTGCCCCAGTAATTACTACTCTTCCGACAATTGAAGGTGGTAGTTTACAACCATTTACAACTGTAACATTTGATTCTTTAACATACACTGATGAAACAAATAATGCTACAGTGACATTAGATATTTATAAAGATAGTGAATTATATGCTTCTTTAAATGCTAATGATGATGGAAAATTTTCTTTCTTTGTTCCTTCAACGATGGAAGATGGCACATATAATTTCCAATATAGAGTAAGTAATATAGCTGGTGAAACTAAATCTGATTTAATTCCAGTTGAATATAGTTTAGTTAAAGGAAATGAATGTTTACTTTATTTAGATAAAAATGAAAACACTCTTGTTGAATATGTTCCTGAAGGTATTCGTTTAGCAACTTCAGTAAGCTATACAGAAACAAGTATTGCAGAATTTGATATTCAATATGGACTTGATGTTAAATTCATAGTAAATCCAAATGCAAATAATAATTTAAAAAATGATACAAATTACGTTAACATGATTTTAACAAATAAAGAAAATCCAAATTATAAAGTAATGTATCGTGTATGGGTTGATTTTTCAGGATCTGATCGTCCAACAAATGTTTATATTTCATATGATGGTGGAGTATCATATAATGACATAACAGATACAGGATGGATTTCAAGAACTGTTGATGATGTTGAAAATCAATATCATATGGCATTTAATATGGAAGAATATTTATGTGGTGAAAGACTTGGTGGTATGCAAAAAGTTGATATGGCTACTCAAGCTTTAGAAGATTTCTTTACAAGTATTCCATCAACAAACTTTGTATTATCATTTGAAACATCACGTTTAGCTTCAGCAAATCAATGTAATTATGAAATGATTTTAACTAGTCTAAATGGCCAATCATTTAAAAATACTAATGGTGTTTTAAATCAAATTGAAGATGCTTTCTTATATGTTGCTTCTGTTAAAGAAAAAGTAGAAGTTAACGAAACTATAACTCTTATGGCTTATGCTAAAGATTTATTCTCAAATAATAATGTTTATGCAGAAATTACATCTCCAGATAACAATGTTGAAACAAAAACATTAGAAAATGGTAAAGTTGATATTACTTTTACAACTTTAGGAGATTATAAAGTAAAAGTATATTATGATGGAGCTAATGGACATCAAGTTAGTGAAACAAAAACTATTTCTTGTTTATCTTCTACACAAGAAATTGAAATGACTATCAATGGCACATATCAAGCAAATTATGCAGTAAATGAAGCGATTACAATTTTATCTGCTACTTATAGTGAAAATGTTGTAACAAAAGAAATCGTTGTTAAAAAGCCTGATGGAACGACGATAAAAGTTTCAGCAAATGATACATTTACATTTGATAAACCAGGTCTATATACTATAACTTATATTGCCTTAGATAATGCTTTGCCTACACCAAATGAAAAGAAAGAAGTAATTACAATCAATGTTCCAGATAATGAAAAACCAGTAGTTGAAGTTTCATTAGAAGAACAATATAAAGTCGGGGATGAAATCACACCTATTATTGTCGTTACAGATGATAGTGAATTTGATACAAAGATCACATTGATTAGTGCTACAGATAATAAGGTAACTAACGTATCTACATCAATTGAAAATGTGAAAATCACTGATTTAGATGAGGGCACTTATACACTTAAAGTAATAGTAGAAGATATCTATGGTAATAAAACAGAAGTTAGCAAAACATTTACTGTTAATGCAAATAAAAAGAGTGGATGTAAAGGATCACTATCTTCATCATTATTAACATTGATGGCATGTGCGTTTGTTTTGATACTTAAAAAATCAAAAGGAGCATAAGAATGGAAAACAAGATGAAACATTTTCTTTTGCTAGCAGCAATTGCTTTATTAAGCGCATGTCAAAACACAAATATTTCATCATCACTAGGAGAGGATAATTCCTCTTCTAGTGTTTTAATAGAAGAAGATCCAAATAAAACAGATCCTATTTATGATGGAAGCGATGTCGAAGTATCTCGTGTTGTTACTAATGATTTTAGAAGTTATATTGAAGTTGAAAACAAACCATTTTTATTTACTGGAGCACAAATTCGTGTCGATGCTTTTATGAATTGTGATAACTTCACATATGAGCAAATCAAACCGCTTTTTAGAGAAGCTAGTAAACTTGGCGTAACTTGTGTACAAATACCGATTGAATGGGCTAAAATTGAAACTTCACAAGACCAATTTGATTTCACATATATCCATAAAATGTTAAGTTATGCTAACGAATATGATTTAAAGGTTGAATTTTTATGGTATGGTACGAATATGTGCGGGGACACTCATTCATTTACGGTACCAGATTATATCTTAAAAGATGGAAAGACTTATCCTAAGTTTGATGCTTCAAGAACAGGTGAGTATTGGAATTATTATGGCATCATGTGGTTTTTAGACTTCGACAACGAAAACTTAATAGCAAGAGAAAGCAATGCTGTTAATAAGATGATGGATTATA
Source organism: Erysipelotrichaceae bacterium (assembly GCA_022767485.1). Lineage (GTDB taxonomy): Bacteria > Bacillota_I > Bacilli_A > RFN20 > CAG-631 > CAKPXW01. The sequence continues at coordinate 2,668 of JALEMY010000104.1, read as the reverse complement.
TTTATCAATGGGATTCAACACATGGTGGAAAAAAACCAGTAATTGGAATTCAAGTTTTAAATGAACCAGATATATTTGTTCGTTGGAGAATATATCAACAAGAGGTACTATCGAGAAAAACGCAACAAATTATGAGTGAAGAAGAAGGTTATGAAAAGATAAAAAATTCTTTAAATGCTTTAGGAAATACTATTAAAAATAGCAAATATAAAGTTTATACACGAGTAAATTTTGCCTCCTCTACAGCAAGTGATTATAATGGTGTAGCTAATGGTATTTTTAATGGAAGTGAAGTTAAAAATGCTCCACAATTTGCACAAGATATCTTTTCTTTACAAGGGATTGATATCGTAGGAGATGATTCTTATACTTCAAGTGTAAAAAACATTAAGGGCATTACATGTATGTATGGTAAAAACATGCCAGGCAATTTTTCTCATATTGCCGAAAATGATGGATCTTATGGTAATAGTGCGTCATTAATATTAGCAAGCGTGTCATTATATGGTGGGTATTCTTTATACGATTTAATCACCAGTCCATTTTTTGTAGCTAATAATAGCGCTAATATTGATCAAGGAATTATGACTTTTGCTGATAACGACTATTCATCATTTATCTATAAAAATCATTATGAACAAACACAAAGCATTCTTAATGGGTTAAAGAAAGCTGGCAATTTATTGTTTGATGTAACAAATGATGATTTTGCTTGTTTTAATATAAAAAGTGATACAGCTAGTAAAAATATTGAACAAGAAATATCAACTTCTAAAGTGTTATTTAATTTTAAAAGCGAAAGCGGAGCTATTGGTTATGCTATTAGTAGTGAAAACGAAATTGGCGTATACTTTACAAGTGATGCCACTTTACAAATAAATAATGCTAATATTAGTAAGATTGAATCTGGTTATTATCAATATGATACATTTATAAAAGAAAAAGATATTGAAAAAACAAATATTCTTGAATGCAAAAAAGACACGTTTTATAAAATCACATATACTAGTTTGTCACCTTTAGTTTCAAATACATATGATTATATCGGAAGTTAAGGAGGTTAATATGAAAAAGAACACTTTATTATTATCAATTGCTCTTTTGCTTGGATTATGTAATTGTACAAATAAAACAAATACTACAAATACACATAAAATGGAAGAATTAGTAAATTATGTAGAGCCATATATTCAAGTTCAAGAAGAAAATCAAAAAGCAAAAATAATTCATAAAAACACTTCTTCTCCACAATTAATATTATCATCTTTACTTAGAAGTGATTTATTAATTAATGCCGATTTTTTAAAAAGCGAAGAAATAGAAGATTACTTTGCTATTGCTAAAGAAACAAATATGAATTGCTTAGATTTGACAATCATGTGGAGTCAAATTGAAAAACAAAAAGATGAATATGATTTTACCGATATAGATAATTATCTAAACTTTGCAAAAAAATACGATTTAAAACTTAACTTAATATGGTATGGTAGTTTCGTTGATGGTGAAACTCATAGTGCTAATATACCAAATTACATCTATAATGATCATAATACATATCCTATAATTATGGATTTGTTTGATTATGCAAATTATGGACGTTGTCTTATTATGGATTATGCAAACAAAAATCTTCTTGAAAGAGAAAGTTTAGCACTTTATGAAATGATGAATCACATTCAAAGTTGGAATGAAAAAGAAACATATGATCCAGTTATTATGGTGCAAATTGGCCAAGGTGTTGACCGTTTTCAACGTTGGCGTGTAAACGCTTATAAAATTAAAGATCAAGACGGCAATTTATATAGTAGTGAAAAGGCTTGGAGCATGGCTAAAACATATGTAAATGAAGTGGCAAAGGGTGTTAAATATTCTGCATATCGCGCAATAACTAGAGTGGAATTTTGTGAGCAAAATGCAGTCGTTAATTATGTAAGAGATATGAAAGATTGCCCTTATATCGATATGGTATGCCCTACATATTTACATGAAATTTCCTCGACTAAAAATGGCATTCGTTCATTTAGCGACGAATTTAACGATATGGCTATAATAAATGCTGAAAATTGGGCGTCTGATATCAACGATAAGCAAATTCTTGCAACTATTGCTTTAGGAGGATTAGGCTATGTTTCATATCAACTTTCCTCACCAAATTATTATCCTGAATCACCAAATGGAGCTTTATATGGACGATATGATGCAAGCAAAGAAACTTTGAAAGAAAAATTTGTTGAAAGAAATGGTAGAGCAAGTAAAACATCTATTATTCAAAAAGCTTTACTTGATTGTTATGTGCCTGTAAGTCAAGCACCACGTAGTTGCTTTGCTGTATTTGGTTTAGATAACTTATTAAATAATAAAGAAAACGAAGAAAGAATTCAAAAGATATATATGAGTAATGGTATTTTACTTGATTATTCAAATCCTGTTGATTCATTAGGATTTGCAATTTATGATACAAATTATTTATATTTATATTCATCAAAAGACGCTACATTAACGATATCTAACACAACAATTCCTGCGGCATCTTGTGGTTATTTTAATCAAGATGGTGATTTTGAAAGCAAAGAAAATGTTATATTAGAAGCAAATAAAACTTTGAATATGAAGGAAAATGAAATTTATAGAGTTCGTATTTCCTTTATTGATTCTTTACCATCAGCAA
>JALEMY010000102.1 GCA_022767485.1 Erysipelotrichaceae bacterium | reverse complement strand
GACAATTCTAGTAATATCTTTAACGTCAATATAGGAGCGAAATATATCGTCGTTAGGAAGATTTCGAAGATATTCTTTTTCTTTTTCAAATAACTTAAATGGAACCATTTTAGTTGCTTGAGATATTTCATTATTTAAATCAGAATTCAATTCAGTAATAATTTGTTCTAATTCTTCAAAAGAATCAAATTCATAATCATATGGCCTTAGCCTCTCCATAGTTCTAGCAAGAGCTTCAACCTTGCCTTTTGTTTGAGGCCTAAATGGACGACAAGGCCAAACCTCAAATCCAAAGTCTTTAGAGAATTGATAGAAAGATTCATTTATTACAGCTTCTGAATAATTACTTTTTGAATGATCAACAACGGTCTTCATATTATCAAATATTATTTCTTTGGGGATCCCACCAAAATAATGGAAAGCATGAATCATACTTTTAAAAACAGTATCTTGTGACCTATCTAGAGTTAACTCGATATATTTTAATCTTGAATATCCAAGTAAAATTAGAAATATATTAAACGTTATAGATTCACCATTTCTATAATGTAAAGTCATTGTTTCCTTCCAATCAACTTGAGCTTGTAAACCAGGATTTGTTTCAAATCTAATGGTAGCCTTTTTAGTTTCGTCTAATTTATATAGTGAACAATAATCTCTAAGAATTGTATATTTCCCTTGGTATCCTTTCTTACAAATAAATTTATAGATTGAATTATAGGAACAGCATAGTTTAAGTTTTTCATTAATTATCTCTTTATAAGGATCCAATTTAGAAGGCATTTGTTTTCTTATTGGTGGTTTACTTTCATCTTGGTAAAAATACTTTTTAGCAGTTCTATAATCACATCCCCATGCTTTAGCAAGTTCAGCAAAGTTTGGCTTTATTTTATCCATCTTTAATACTCTTATCCTTTCATAAATATCTTTTCTCATTTGTTATTACCTCCATGATAAGATTATAACAAAAGAAAAGGAATTGTTGGAAACCGACATTTTCAACCGATGATTTCCGACAATTCCATTATGATATTTACATTTGTTTTTATTTATTCAAACTATTAATATCTAATAAGAAATCAAATAAATTCATAAATAAAATGCCATTTTCATTATAATGAGTTATAGGACAATCTTTTGAAATAATAATTTTTTTAAATGAGTCATTAATATTCATAAGTGAATTTTGTTCTTGTTTAACTTTTTCTTCTGTAGGAAGAGCTAGCGCTGATTGAATATAAATTCTTTTATCAGCTAAATTACAAACAAAATCAACTTCTAAGTATTTCTTTGATCGAGATGAATCTTCTTTTAATTGCGCGTATGTTGATACAACTCCTACGTCTACACTATATCCTCGATATAATAATTCATTATAAATGATATTTTCCAAAATATGAGTTTCTTCTAATTGTCTAAAATTAAGTCTTGCATTACGCAAACCTAAATCCGAGAAATAATATTTAAATGGTGAATCTATATGAGATTTTCCTTTAATATCATATCTTTGCGTTTTATTAATAATAAATGCATCTTCAAGATATTCAATAAATGTCGAAATTGTATTTGCTGAAATTGATAAATGTTTAACGCTTTTATACACTTTTTCTAATTTAGTAGGGTTAGTTAAAGAACCTATTGATGATGCTAAAATATTAATTAATTCTTTAAACTCATCTGTGCTGTGTATTTTATATCTGTTAATAATATCCTTGATATATATTTCTTCAAAAAGATTAGTTAAATAATTTGTTTTTTGTTCGTGGGTAGATAAACTAGTAACAAAAGGAAGTCCACCATAAGTTAAGTATTCATTAAAGGCAGAATACTTGTCTCCATTATATGCAGATAAATATTCAGAAAACGATAAAGGAAGCACATGTATTTGATCACCTCTACCTCTAAACTCTGTAATGATATCTTTGGATAGAAATTTGGCATTACTTCCAGTAACATATGTATCCACATTATTAATATGAAGCAGTCCATTCAAAACATCTTCAAATTCAGAAACCAGTTGAACTTCATCAAGAAGAACATAATACATATTACTATCTATAATTTGTTTTTTGATAAAATTATATAATTCTTCAGGATTACGATATTTTTTATTAGTAATGTCGTCTAATGCTATTTTTATAATATGTGAATTATCTATTCCTAGTGAAATTAAATAATCGCAAAACAAATTAAATAGTAAATATGATTTTCCACATCTTCTAATACCTGTTACTACTTTGATCATTTTATTATGCATTCTTAATATTAATTTATTTAAATACACATCTCTTTTGATTTCCATATAAGCCTCCTTGTATTTAGTGAAAATATAGCAATACACAATTTTGCTAAATATATTATATCATGTTTATTAAAAATAAAAAAGTTTTTAAGTTATTATTTTTGTGTATTACATAATATTACTAAATGAATTTATATTATTATATGTAGCAATTTTAAATATATGAATATTAATTATACATTTATTAGTGTAAAACTTAAATATGCTATATTTTGTAGTGTAAATTTTTAAAATGAAACATTTCGTAGTAATGACACATATTGAAAGGATAGGTTTGATACCAAGAAAATAATGGTTTAAAGCCTATTTTTGCATTTTTTTGTCAATCTAGGTTCGAACTAACGATTCTTAACCATTATTTGTGTCTTTTCTACAAGAGGTTAGAAAATGAAAGGTCAAGATAAGAAAACGATATCATCATTTAATTCAGTTGAAGTATTTGAAAATGGTAATAAAGTGGAGGAGAGAAATTAGTCTCAAAACCCCACTTTTTTGAACTACATAATCTTTGAAAAAAAATATCAAAATATGGTATACTAATGGTTGTTTAATCAATTCATAATTTAATATGAGATATTATGAATTTATATTTCTATTTTTGGTTTATGTAGGAGAAGTATATATGAAAAAATTAAATATATTAGAGTTAGAAGAGACACTAGATGAAGAGGCACTAGATGAAGAGACACTAGATGAAGAGACACTAGATGAAGAGACACTAGATTTTGAGAACCCTCAAGTTTTGAGCTACCAAGAGTTGTTTACTATGGCATCTGATTTGTTATATTTCAGTGATGTTGATATTATTTCGTGTGCTGCATCAAAATATGGTTATAAAATAGCGGACAAATATTGTTCTAATACATTAATGAAAATGCTATATGAAGATAAGTATATTGATGAGTGGTGTTATGCTACATATAAGAGTATTATAAAGACACTCAAAGATTTTTCAAAAGATAAAGGTTTTGAAGATGAAGAAGATTTAAGAATTAAACTTCTTGCAATTGAAAATCTTCTTAATGAATTAGAATCATATTTATGTGAAATCTGCCTGCAATGGTGAAATTGAATATTAATGCATTTGATGATTATTGTTAGGAGTGAAGAACTATGATGAGGAGAAAAAAAATTATCTTTTCTCTCATTTGTTATGTAAATTTACGAGAAAAATTATAAAAATAAGGGAATTTGTTTTTTGGTATAAATTTATTACAATTAAAAACATAAGTCAGTTATATCGACCTTTGGGGTGCATTTTGATATAATTAACACAGAAAAGCACCCCATAAAGCATTAAGCCAGATTAATTTTGATGTATTGTATCAAACTTGTTTAATAATATTTTTATCGTATAAAATATGCATACTATTCCTTTCCTTTGCATCTGGGTCTTTTACTTTATATATACGCAATTTACGCTTATAATAAACTTTTCACTTTTTAAATAAAATACTGATTTTTTATTTTTTAGTCTATTTTAATGTGATACAATTAAAACATGAAAAAAACTAAAAATATGAAGTTTTACCAAATGGACGTTAAAATCAAAAAAAGATAGTATAAAAGGTGATGTTTGTGAACAAATCAGATAAATTGAATGTTAAAGTTAAAATTGGTTTAAAAAGTTTTATTACAGTTATTGCTATATTAATGTTTGTATTGATAACTGTTGGTATATTAACGTATATAATTCCTGCTGGTAAATATAGTGTATATACAACTGATATATCTAAGATAAATCAACCTTTTTATCAATATACAACTGATGCATCTTTAGACAAACAAATAGTAATCGATTCATATCGTGTATTAACAAATGAAGAAAATACTACGCGTATTCCAATATATCGCTGGTTATTATCACCAATTGAAGCATTATTTTTAGGTAGTAATAGCGCTAATATGATAATGATTATTGCTCTTCTTTTAGTACTTGGAGGAACATTCAAAGTATTAGAAGATAGTGGAGGTCTCGTCTCTTTAATTAGGGTAATTATGGTAAAACTTAAAGCAAAAAGGTTTATGGCAATTTGGGCCATTACTGCTGCTATCATGATTTTATCAGCTGTATTTGGTTTGCAAGAGCAATTGCTCATTTTATATCCAATTTTTGCCATGCTATGTATGGTATTAAATTGGTCTAATTTTACAGCTATTTCCTTTATTTTAATAGCCTCGGGCGTAGGTTTTACTACAGCTATTACCAATCCTTTAACTATAGGAACTGCTTCCATTGCTGCAGGAACTAGTGTTGTTGATGGCTTGTGGTATAGGTGTATTATCTTTTGTGTGATGTATGTTATCACTTCACTATTTTTGGTTCAATTAGCAAAAAATGATGAAAAACTAATAGCTAAAAAATTTGATGATCAAGAGTTTTTTGTAGTTTCAAAAGAAGAACGTATTGAAGATATTAAAAAAGCTAAAATGATTATTGCCTTATTTTCAATTGCACTTTTATCAGTTATCATAGCGACATCGATCAAAGCGCTTAGATCACTTGCAATGGTATTTATGGCAGTGGCCTTTATCGTTGGTAGTGTTATTATTGGAAGAAAATTACTTGGATCATATAAAAAATTAGGTAGCAGCTTTTTAAATGGGGTAAAAGATGTTTTACCATCAATACTAATAATTATGATTGCCTTTGGTATTACCTATATCGCTCAGCAAGGAAATATATTACATACAATATTTTATTATTTTTATAATTTAGTAACAAATATGTCCCCTTATTTAGCAATAATAATATTATATGCTTTTGTACTTATTGTTGAATTTTTTATTCCTAGTGCTTCTGCAAAAGCCGTATTAATTATTCCTATGTTAACTCTTGCTCCAATAGAGGGTATTAGTAAAACTACTATAATATTAACTTATTTATTTGCTGATGGATATACTAATGTTTTATATCCTACATGTGGTACATTATTAGTAGGACTTGGACTAGCAAATGTAAGTTTTGCCAAATGGTTTAAAAAGACAATTTTATTTCAATTATTATTAATGGCTATATCAATTGCGTTTTTAATGTTAGCTATATTTATTGGACTTTAAGTTAAAAAGACAATCAATTTCTTGATTGTTTTTTTGTGTTTATTTTATCTATTAATAAAGCAAATCTTAATATTAAAAATATAAACATAAATACTTCTTTAATGAAATAATACTTATAAGTAAAATATTTATAACCTTTTATGAAAATTCACCAAAGCAATGAAAATGCACTGGTGAATTTTATTTATTATCCTAAAGATGGTTTTGTAAATAAGTGGAAACATATGACCACGTTAATGCATCATAGTCATCATTAAAATACATATTTTCTTTGTTAAAGCCATGATTTGCTCCTTCTACCAAATATAAAGTAGAATTTTCATACAATTCATCAGCTTTTTTTACATATGAATAGGGTACTATAAAGTCATTACTACCATGAACAATCAAGACATCTTTTTTAAATTTTCCAATATGTTCATAAACATCATAGTTTTTTAATTGTTCAACATAACTACTATCACTTAAAGATGGATATTTTAAAATCATTTCTGGAATATTATAGGCTGGATAAAATAAAATAAGCCCTGAAATTAATTCTTCTTTTTCATCAGCAACAACACTGGATACTAATCCTCCTTGTGATGTCCCAAAAAGAAAAATTCTATTTACATATGAAATAGTAGAAAAATAATCTACTATAAATGATAAAGTATCTATTTCCGTAAAAATAGTGCATAAGTCAATATTTGTACTTCTTGATGAACTACTAGATCCTGGATAATCAAACGTGTATACCAAATATCCCAAAGAAGCGCTTCTTTTAGCATATGAAATTAATGTGTCACTATTGACATTTGCTGAATGAGACATAATTATTAATGGATAATTATTCTCTATGCTATAATTTTCTGGTTGATATAATCTTCCATATATTTTGATGTTATCTTGATAAATAATATATTCTTCATTAATTATGTGTTCTTCACTGCTTATAGATAAGTTACTTTCATTACCAATACTGTTTATAGATAAATTACTTTCATTATCATTACTTGTAGAACAAGAAAATAAAACAATTACAAATAACATCAATATAATTTTTTTATTCATAATATTTCAACACTCTTTTCTTTAACAACAACATTATATAATTAACTATTTAAAAATTACATATATTAATTAATTTTTTTAGTTAAAACAATGTACGTCAAAAAATAAAAACCTTTAAAGCAAAAAAATGCTTGAAACCATTATTTTTTTGGTATCAAACCTATGATTTCAATCTAATGAAAATTCAAGTGTACCATGCCTATTCAAGATTTATTTATTGTTAAGATTTGATGTGTCTACTTAGCAAGTAGCAGTTCATTTGAACCCCCAATCCTTTTTTATTTTGAAAGCCAATCTCCTATATCAACAACTTTAATTCCTTCATAAGTATATTCTGGATGTCTAGTTCTAGCTATTAATAATTTTGGATATGCATCTTTTATTTTTAAAAGTGAATCAACCTCTATTGCAAAAGTTTTTTCATTGCTTATATCATCTGAAACCTGTATATATATTTTCTCATCTTTTTTAATTGCTACAAAGTCAATTTCTTTTTGATATAGTACTCCTACATATACTTCATATCCTCTTCTTAATAATTCAATAGCAACATTATTTTCATATATTCTTCCATAATTCATATCTTTTTTACCGATCACTGCATATTTGATTGATTGATCACTCAAATAATATTTTTCTGATGATGCCAAATATTTTTTTCCTTTGATATCATATCGTGATATTTTATAAAACAAGAAAGCTTGGCATAAATTATCAATATATGAACCGACAGTTTTATCATTTGTTTTCATTGAGTTATCATTTAATACTTTAGCGATATTATTTATTGATGTTAAATTTGAAATATTGTCCATTAAAAACGAAGACAGTTTCTTTAATAGAACTTTATTTCTTATTTTCTTTCTTTTTATTAAATCTCTTTGGATAATTGCTTCATATACACCTGATATATAATCATATTTTCCTTTTTCATTTGGATACAAATAAGAACCCGCAAAGCCACCTTCAGTAACATATCTATCAAAATTACTTATCGGATGATCTAATTCATAGTAATCAATAAATTATTGATATGAGAAGGGAAACACTTTTATCTCAATTGTTCTTCCTGTAAACAACGTTGCTAAATCACTCGATAGTAAAAAAGCGTTTGAACCAGTTATATAAATGTCATATTTTCCATATGAATGAAGACTATTTATAGTTTTTTCAAACTTTGGACACATTTGAATCTCATCGATAATAACAAAGTTCTTTTCCCTTCTTGGTATCTTGAAGTAATATACTTATTTAAAGCGTGATAGTCCTGAAGTTCTTAAAACTCTATTTTATCAAAATCTATGTTAATTATTTTCAAGATGCTAATGTAATTAACTCTATTTTATCAAAATCTATGTTAATTACATTAGCATCTTGAAAATTTGCAACTACATACTCAAAAAAGGCTTCCAAAAGTTTTGATTTTCCAGAACAACGCACACCAGTTATTACTTTGATATCAGGAGTTCCTAT
>JALEMY010000100.1 GCA_022767485.1 Erysipelotrichaceae bacterium | reverse complement strand
TTTTGAAAATATCGACAATATGTATACTAATATTAAAAATATGGGCGAATAATACCCATATTTTTAATTTTTTTTAAAAACATTTATGATTTCATGAACAAATAAAGGAATCATAGAAAATAGTAAAATGACAATAAATTCGTATATAGTTAAAAGTGAAGTTTTAAAAATATTAGTTAAAAAAGGCAACATCGTTACTAACATTTGAATAAATATACCAAATAGTAAAGATACAATTAATAATGGATTATTCAAAGTCTTTTTATTAAAGATGCTTTTATTGATATTTTTTATTCCAATACTGTGGAATAATTGCGATAAAGCTAAAGTTGAAAAAGCAAACGTTTGTGCTTTTAACAATATTGCTGAATTGTTTTTTAACAAATAAAAAATCTCATTAATAGTTATCATCACATTATTCTTATATAAATGAGCAAGAGGAACATAAATATAAGACATAAAAGATAATAAACCTATAACAATACCATAAATTATTACCATTAAACCACCTTTATGTGCAAATATCGATTCATTCATATTTCTAGGCTTTTCTTTCATGACATCATCATCTACTATATCTTGTCCTAAAGCTAAAGATGGCAATGTATCGGTTAATAAATTAACCCATAATATATGAATAGCAATTAAAGGTATCGGTAAATTCAATAATATTGCTATAAGCATAACTATTACTTCGCCAATATTTGAAGATAGTAAAAATAACAATGATTTTTTAATGTTGTTAAAAATACCTCTTCCTTCTTTTACAGCTTTTTCTATCGTTTTAAAATTATCATCCATCAAGATCATATCACTAGCATTTTTAGCGACATCGGTTCCATTAATACCCATAGCAATTCCAATATTTGCTTTTTTAAGTGAAGGTGCATCATTAACACCATCACCAGTCATTGCTACAATATTATTTTTACTTTGTAAAGCACTTACAATTTGAAGTTTATTATTTGGCGATACACGAGCAAACACCTTATATCTTTCAATGTTTTCAATCAACTGTTTTTCATCCATTTCATCAAGTTCTACACCACTAATTACCTCATCATCTCTAGTTGCAATATTTAATTGCCTAGCAACAGAAAGTGCTGTGTTACGATGATCGCCTGTTATCATTAATGTTTTAATATTGGCACCTGATAAAACTTCAATGGAACTTTTTACTTCATCTCGTGGTATGTCCATCATAGCAACCATACCTATAAAAATTAAATTATCTTCGCTTATCTTATTTGTTTTCTTATAAGCAAGCCCGATAACTCTTAAACCATCAAAGGACAAATAATCATGAATAGACAATATTTTATTACAATCTTTACTATCCAAAACCTTTATTTGACCATTGATTAATTGATATTTACAAGATAAAAGTAAAACATCAATTGCCCCTTTACTATATTGAATATCACCATTTAGCGTTGACATCATTTTTCTATTGCTATCAAAAGGTAAACAATCACTTCTTGCAACTTTATTTACACTATAATTTTTGGCATATTCTAATAATGCTATTTCTGTTGGATCACCAATATATTTATCATTATTTAAAGTTGCATCATTACAATTGACCATAGCAGCAAGTAGATACGAACTTTCCATACAAGGATTTAATTCTTTAGATATTTGTTGGTTTACCACAACATTTCTTACAGTTAGTTTGTTTTTCGTAAGAGTACCTGTTTTATCTGAACATATGACATTTACACAACCTAGAGTTTCTACACTTGGTAACTTTTTTACAATTGCATTTACTTTTGAAAGTCTTAAAACTCCTAAGGATAAGACAATAGTAACTACAGCTAATAAGCCCTCAGGAATAACTGCCACAGCCAAAGATATAGCAGTAATCAACATTTCCATAGTATCTCTTTTTTGAAAAATAGCAATAATAAAAATCAATATACATAAAATAACCGTTGTTATCGCCAAAACATTAGATATCTCATTTAATTTTTTTTGAAGAGGTGTAATTTGCTTTTTTTCCGTTTTAATCATTTTGGCAATTTTACCTATTTGTGTATTCATGCCTGTTTTTATAACGATTCCTTGTCCTGTTCCACTTACAATTGATGTCGACATAAATGCTTTGTTTTTTTGATCTCCAAGCGGTGTGTTTTCATGTGTTATTATCTTAGCATCTTTTTCTACAGGTAATGATTCACCAGTTAACGATGATTCATCTACTAGTAAATGGCTGCTTTTAATTAATAATAAGTCCGCACTAACATTTCTTCCTGCTTGTAAAATTTCTATATCACCGATAGTTAAATCTTCAGCAAGTATTTCTTTTATTTTTCCATCTCTTTTTACTAAACATTTAGGGCTTGTTAAACTCGCAAGTGATTTTAATGCTTTTTCAGCTTTCATTTCTTGAAATGTCGATAAAAAACCATTTAGTATCACAATAAAAATAATGATAAAAGCATCGGTAAATTCCTTTAATAATAAAGATAAAATAAATCCTACCAATAAAACATATACTAAGGGGTCTACTAAATGAGATAAAAATACTTTAACTACATTTTTCTTTTCATCCTTAATTAATGTGTTTTTTCCATATTTTTTTAATCTTATTAACGCTTCTTGTTCGCTTAATCCTTCTTTACTACTTTGATATTGTTTAAATATATCTTCGTTTATCATTTTATCCATATTGTCACCAAAAGTAGTATATGAAACAACCAATATCAAAAATACCAATAATAAATTACATGATGATAGCTAAATAAAGAAAAAAGCTATTTTCGTAATGAATATAGCTTTCCCTAAATATCTATTTATTAAATGTTACTCATTTCTTTTTTGATATTTCTTATAATCTTATTTTTTAATTTATTAGCTTTATCAACTATTTTTTGGCTTTCATTTAAATACTTTGTTTTACTATCTATATCTTTTAATAATGAAGCATTAGCGATAACATTTAGTGATGTAAGTTCCACACAACTATTTAATAATATAGCTCCAGAATATAAATCTGAATAAAGGTTCTTATTGCATAAAGTTACCATTTTATCGACAAAGCATAATGATTTATAAGAGGCGCTTAATATCTCAAAGCCAATAAAAGCTGATGATAATAATGCTTTTTGAATTTTATTTTCATCTTTACTTGAAAAAGCCGCCATAACTGCTTGATAAGATGCGGCATCATCATCGATTCCTTTTAATAAAACATCTTTATAATGTTCAAGTTCATTAAAAGCTAAAAGGTATTTATTTTTATCTTTTTTGCTTGCTTCTTTAAATTTCTTTTTATTTATTGATAAATGCGCAGACATTCTTGATAAACAAACTCCTAACGCCCCAACAAGCGATGCTACACTTCCACCCCCTGGAGCAGGCATAGATGAATCCACTTGATCTACATATTCAACAATCGTATTATAAACTAATTCCATATTTATTATTATTTATGAATTATCAATTCATTAATCCTCCTGTTTATTTATTATACATTTAATTACTTAATTTTTCCATACATGATTCTCAATGAATTTAAAATTGCTAATAAACATACACCAACATCACCAATAATTGCGACATACATTGGAATATTAATAAATATAGCAAGTAGCATAATAATTATCTTTGTTGCTAAAGAAATAATTACATTTTCTACAACGTTTCTCATCGTCTTTTTGCTAATCTTTATCGCCTTATTGATAGTATTTAATTTATCATCCATTATGACAATATCACTTGAAGATATTGCAATATCAGATCCTAATGATTTCATCGCAATTCCTACGTCACTTTCAATCAAACATGGAGCATCATTTATTCCATCACCAACATAGGCAATCTTTTTATCTTTTGCAATGTTTTTTAATATTTTTAATTTTTGATCTGGTAATGCTTCATAATAATAATCATCAATATCTAACTTGCTAGCAACTTCTTTAACAATTTCTTTATTATCGCCACTAATTAAAGATACTTGGTAATCTTTTTTCAATTGTTTTATACAATTAACTGCATCATCTTTTATCGTATCCTCAATTATAATATATCCTAAATATTCATTTTTATAAGCGACATAAATTATTGTTTTATGACTATCAACTTTAGCTATATTGATATTATTTTCTCTCATTAATTTTTCATTACCAATCAATATTTTTTCTTGCAAATAATAAGCGCTAAGACCATATCCTGCCTTATTTTCTAAATCAATTATATCTAATTCCTTTTCATTATTAAAACTAGAAACAATCGATTTTGCTATAGGATGAGTTAAATGTTTTTCACATGAATATAATAAACTCTTCATCAATGGCTCATTAGTAGAATTAATTTCACTTACTATAAAAGTGCCATTAGTAATCGTCCCTGTCTTATCAAAAGCAATTCCATCAATTTTTGCTAGCATTTCTAAATAGGAAGCTCCTTTTACTAATATAGAGTTTTTGGCACTTTTTCCAATACCCATAAAAAATGATAAGGGAATTGAAATAACTAAAGCACATGGACATGAAATAATCATGATAGTTAATCCTTTATATAAATATGAATAGAAATTTTCTTTAAAACCTAAAAATAAAGGAATTATAAACATTACACATAAAGAAATTAAAATAACAATTGGCGTATATATCTTAGAAAAACTTGTAATGAATTTTTCACTTGAAGCTTTTTTCTTTGCTGCTTCGTCAATTATTTTTTTAACTTTTGCTGTTGTTGAATTGGAAAAAGTTGTCGTAGCTTTAACATATAAAATACCATCATTATTAATAAAGCCTGATAATACTTTATCATTTTCATATACTTCTAATGGTTTACTTTCTCCTGTTAATGATGAAGTGTTTAAAGATGAACTTCCTTTGATAATTATCCCATCTGTTATAATAACATCACCTGGCTTTACTATGAAAACATCATCGATTTTTACATCGTCAGTTGATATTACTTTTTCTATGCCATCAGATAAAATAGTTGTTTTTTCTACATTAATATCCATCATATTAGAAATGGAATCCTTTGATTTATCTACAGCTAAATCTTGTAAAAATTCTCCGATTTGATAAAGTAAAATGACTAAGACTCCATCATTAGCATCAAACATGGCATCTTTGTTTAAAAAACTAACAATAATTGCACAAACAGAAGCAATCATCATTAAAAAGTTTTCATCGAAAATATCCTTATGCTTTATAATATTTTTAAACGATTTAAATATGACATCATAAGAAATTATTATATAAGATATCACAATCAAAACCTTCGATATAATTTCATTTGTAAATGCGCATGCGCCTAATATTAATAGTAAAAATGAAATAATAAGTCTAATAATCAATATAATTCTTTCTTTTTTTTCATCGTGATGATGTTCATGCTCATGAACATCTTCATGTTCACAATTATGACAATTACAAGCCATATTATCTATCCTCCAAAATGTGTTCTTTGCCAATTGATAATAAAAGTGAAATATGTTCATCTTTTAATGAGTAAAACACTTCTTTACCAACCTTTTTTGATTTAAGTAAATTCATCATTTTAAGTGTCGCTAACTGATGAGAAATAGCAGAATGGGTCATATTTAATAAATAAGCTATTTCACATACATTTAATTCATTATTTTGAAGCACTTGCATTATTTTAAGGCGCGTAGCATCAGCAAACATTTTAAATAAAATAGCCATTTGTTCAATAACATCACTTTCTACTTCTTTTATCATTTCGACTTTTTCTTTATTTATATTGTGAATGTGTTTTTCCATATAATCATCCTTTCATATGAATTGTTGTTCATATATTCATATTATAATAACTGATATACTATATGTCAACAAATAAATATTTTTATATGTAACTTTTGCTTGAAAATAAACAAAAAAGCGTAAATATTTAAACTTACGCTTTATAATTTATGATGATGTTTTTTTAAATAAATTAGCAATATCTTTTAGTTTTAATTTGCGAATCATTACATCGATAATAAATAATATTAATGAAGCTAATAGTAGATATTTGTTATAATACTTATTTGTAACGACATCTTCTTGTTCAATATTAACAATTTCATCTATAGAATTTGTAACTATACCATTTAAACTTACAAGTTGCCATAATAAAATATTATCTGATTTTTCAAAAGCATCGTATTCACATGAATATGAAAAATCAAAAAAAGTATTTAAAGTAATGACATTTAATGATTCTTTGTCTTTGTAAGTAACATTGAGTTGATATTGCCCTTTCTCATCAGTAATAAATGTTTGCACATATTTACCATTAACTACACTTAATGATTTTTTTTCTTGTTTATTACTAGGTGAGATTATACTAGCTTCAACTTGAATTGAAGAACTAACTTTAGGAACCATCAAAGATATTTGACTTGTATATCCAAACGTATTAACTTCAACTTTTAATAAATTTCGATATATATCTTTAGGATAATTAGTTTTTATCATTTGATTAAAAAACTTTTTACCATTTTCACTAGCAAACAATTCATTTCCCCAAGAGTACACATCAGAGGTAAAAGAGCCTACTATTCCACTACCATATTGCCAATAAGAATAAATTGGTACATTATCAATTATCGTATTATCATCAAGGGTTAATGAAGTTTGCAATACATTTATAGCATTGCTTTTAGCAGTGGAATAATTAAAGCCTTTAACTTTACTTAGACTTGATATATCCTTGACTGATAAATCATTTTTCTTTGCTATATTTATTGCGCTTTCTTTTTCAATATATGTATCCATTACAATTTCACTAACTTCAGATAACATGATATCAGGTAAAGATGAAGAATTAACAGTATAACTTCTCCCATTTCCTGTTTTAGCTAATAATTTCATTAAAGAATCATTATACCCTGCGCCAATATTTATAGTCGATACAACAATACCATCATTAGCCATTTGTTCTACAACTTCAACTTGTCCATTATCACTTGGTAAACCATCGGATATAATGATGACTTCGCGATTACTTATTTGATCTTTTACAGCTTGAAGTTGATTATATGCTAAGGTTAATGCTGGTGTCATCATCGTTCCATTACCTTCAGGAATTTTATTTATTTTTTCAATGACTGATTCTTTATCGCTTAATAAACGAAGTGGCTGAACAGGATAGGTATTATCTTCAAAAGTAATGATACCTACATAATCGTTTTCATTTAATACATCTAAACAGCCAATAGCACCATCTTTAGCCATCTTGATACTATTACCAGACATGCTTCCTGAATTATCGATTAATAAGATTAATGCTGTGCGTTGTTTTGTATCGCTAGGATTGATATTTATTGGTAGCATATCATTTAGTTTGCTTTGATAGAATCCCCCATCAAAATAAGTATTATTTCCACCAATAGTCAGCAAACTTTTCCCATAATTTGCAACTAATGTTTCAAAAATATTTACAAGTATTTCGTGATTATTTATTTCTTTTAAATCGACATTTGAAAGAATGATTTCATCATATTTTATATAATAATCTATTGTATTAGGAATCGTATTATATGTTATTAATTCTTCAACATTAGCATTATTTGTAATCAATTCCTTTATTTTAATTGCATTAGAGTATTGATTTGCAATAACTAAAATATTACTTTTTTCATGGACTTCTTGAGAAAATAAATATTCATTATTTTCCTTATATGTGTCATCTTTACTAGTAATACAAACTAAATATTGATGAATCCCCTCACTAGTAGTATTAGCCAGATAAGAAAGTTTATTTTCTCCAGCATTAACTTGTACTTCTTCTTCAATATATAACGTATTATTATCATATATTTTTAAAGATACATTTGTAGAAACGCTACTATCGATATATACATCAAATAACGAATCATTTCCTTTATATGTCGAACTTTGATAATATATGTTACCAATTTGCACTTCTTTTTCTTGTGCTTTTAAATCGCTATTGATATATATTGCATCTAATCGAATATTATTTTGCTCAATCACATTAAAAGCAAGTAAAGCATCGTTATCGGTTTGCTTACCATCAGATAACAAAACGATTCTTTTTTTATAACTTTCTTCAAATAAATTGGCGGTAAAAGTTAAAGCATCTTGAATATTTGTCGCACTTTTATCTACTATCGCTTCACTTAATTTTTTTATATTTTCTCCAGGTTTTATAAACTCAATTGCATCTTTTCCAAAAGCTACAACTCCAAGTTTATTATTTTCTGATAACTTATTTGAAAAATCATTAATATAATCATCCATTTCCTCAAGCACATTATCATTTGAGCAGGAAACATCAGCTAAAATATATACTATTGTATCACTAGATATCGTTTGTGTTTTAATACCAGCAAACGATAAAGTAAGTAAGCAACAAATTATTATGTGAATAAATAATGATGCAACATTATGAAAATTAATTTTCTTTTTAATGATTAATATAATAAAAGGAATTATCAATAATAAAGAAAACAAAATGATAAGGTATAATAAATTTATGTTGTCAAATTTAATGTTGCTCATAAATATATAACCCCCATTCTAATAGACACAAAACACATAAAATAATAAGTAGGATATATGTAATGTCATAAGTTGAGTCAAATGCTTTTTCAAGTTTTTCTCCACTTATTTCAATACTTTCATAATTTACTATAGGATTAGCTTCACTTTTTGGATAACTTACATAGATTCTATATGTTTTAGTTGCATTTTTAGTTTTAACAATTATTTCATATGTACCAATTTCATCTACGATAGTTTTCACAATGCTTTCATTTATGCTCAAATATGTCGAACGATTACTTGGAGTATTTACTCTAATTGATTCACAGTTTGCTAAAACGTTAATTGTTAACTCATCACCACATGATAAACTATCTTGTTCGCAAAGTTTTGGTAAAGAATAATTAAACATATTATGAAGTAAAATTACATAATCAAGTTTCAATGTTAAATTGCTATCATGTAAATCAAAAGCAAAAACTACCTCACGGTTATTATTTCCATTTAATCCTGCGAAAATTAATGGATCATTATCGTAAGTCATAATAGTAGTAAAAGAACGATATAAACTATATTTTAAATAACGATTAACGCTAAATTCATTACCAAGTAAGTTCTTACAAATACTATTATATATATCATCGTTTTTCTTGCTATAAGATAAAATAGCGCCACCATCTATTGAAACACTACTTTGGCTAATAAAGCCAGAGTTAACAACATTATCATTTATATTAAAAAGCCATATAGCGCCATCTAATGGTAAAGTATCAATACTTACACTATCGAATATATATAAATCATAGCCTTCTTGACTAGAATAACTTGAAGTTGTTGTTAATAACACCTCATCTTTAGTATTTAAAAACGATTTTAGGTAAAATGGATTTTCACTAACTAATAGCACCTTATATTTATCAAGTGCTTCATTTCCATATATAATGTATTCGTTATCAAGCGACATATCATCTTCATTATTAATAACTACTTTAGCTTCGTTGAATTCACATAAATCAGTAGTGATTGCAAAACTAGTTTCTATGTTTAATAAACAAAGAAGCGTTGTGCTTGTTTTATAAACACCATCTAAATATAAATCTAAAGTCAACTCTTTATCAATGTTATATGAGATAACTGTTCCATTAAATGATAAAGCTGTATCACTTGTAAAAGATAATGAGGAAATTAGCGCATTATAATCATCAACACTAGCAACATTGATGACATTGATATTATTTGTATTTTCATAACTAACATCAGTAAATAAATATACATTTAAAGAAGGATCATTATTAAAGTATTCTTGAGCAACTTCGATTGAAGAAGAAACATCATAAGGCATATTTGTTTGCTTAATAGATGATATTATATCAATAACTTTTTCTTTATCTATATTTTTATCACATAATACTTGTGAAGGATTGCTTGCTAAAATGACAGTAAATTCACTATCGTTTTTACTTTCATTAATAATATCAATCATTTCTTTTTTTGCATCATCTAATCTAGATGATATATTCATACTTGCTGAATTATCCACAACAAAAACATATTTTTTTGCTTGATTTGCAATAGAAATTAGCGGATTTGATAAAAGCAAAGATAAAAACAAAGCGATAAGAATTTGTAAGATTAAACTCAATAATCCACTAAATCTAGATATTTTCCTTTTTTTCTTTAAATATTTTTCACTTAATTTCCAAATGTATGTTGAAGAAACAACATACTCTTGATATTTTGATTTAATGATGTAAATTAGGATTAAAATAGGGATTGAAACAAGTCCTATTAATCCTATTGGATTTAAAAAACTCATTTTATAATCTCCTTTTTAATTGCTTCATCTAAGATAACTTTATCAATATTTTTGCTCGTTGATACAAATAAATAAGTTGCATTTCTTGAAATGCAAAAGGACTCGATATTATTTTTAATTTCTTTTAAAGCTAATTCATAAGCTTTTAAATTCTCTTTTTTAATATTTTCTTTATAAAAATTATTTTTATTTTCACAATCGTATAATATTGATTTACCTTTAAATGAAGGATGAATTTCATCTTCATTTAAAAGTTGAATGCAAACAACATCACGATGTTTTTCTCTTAAATAACTTATAGCATTAAAATAATTGTTTTCAGTTAAAAAATCAGAGATGATAATACTAGCTCCATTACCATAACCTGTAGAGGAGTTCATAATAGCCTCACTTATATGACTATCGCTTGAAAAAGATACATCATCAATAGCAGCAATAGCATTGAAAAATGATTCTTTTCCAACAATTTTATCTATAAGTTTAATAGCTTTTTTATCTTTTAATAAATAAATCGTCACTTTATCCATCGCTTTAATAGTAAGATAGGAAAATGCTACTGCTAGTTTTAAAGCATATTCTTTTTTATTATTCATTGAACTAGAAGCATCAATATAAATACGATGATGCATTTGTCTTTCATCTAAAAACAACTTTAAATAAAGTTTATCGAAACGCGAAAAAACATTCCAGTCAATTCGACGAATGTCATCTCCTGGAACATATTTTCGATAATCGGCAAATTCACTTGATGAACCAATCTTTTTACTTCTGTGATTTCCACCAAAAGCTCCTGCAACATTATCTTTTAAATAAATATCAAGTTGTTCTAAGTTTTGAAAAAAAACTTCATCAATGATTTTTAATTTCATAAATTATTTAAATTTCTTTTTATTTTCCTTTATTAGTAAAGTAATAATGTCATCAGCAGATAAATGTTCACTAATGGCATCATAATTAATTTTAATTCTATGTCTTAATGTAGGATAAGCTAAAGCGTTGATATCTTCATAAGAAACATTATATTTTCCATGCATTAAAGCACGTACTTTAGCCCCTGTTATTAAAGCTTGTGCAGCACGTGGAGAAGCCCCGAAACGAAGATATTTTTTGGCGATATCATTGTTTTCTAACTCGCCATGTGTCAAAGCTACTAAATTCATTGTGTAATCTAATATTTCATCCATCACAGGAATTTGCTTAGCGATTTCTCTCATTTTTAATATGGTATTTCCATCGACAACTCCACAAGCATTTTCCTCTAAAGTAATTTGTGTCATTTTGACAATTTCTTTTAAATTTTCCACACTTGGAAAATGCATGATAAGTTTAAACATAAAACGGTCCATTTGCGCTTCAGGAAGAGGATATGTGCCATCTTGTTCAATAGGGTTTTCTGTAGCTAAAACGAAAAATGGTTCGTCCATCTTATAGGAAGTATTGGCCACTGTAACTTTATGTTCTTGCATAGCCTCAAGCATAGCTGATTGTGTTTTTGGTGTCGCACGATTTATTTCATCAGCTAAAATAATATTTGAGAAAATTGGTCCTTTTTGAAAAGAAAACTTCATATTTCCATTTTCGTCTTTGCTTACAATATTTGTACCTGTAACATCACTTGGCATTAAATCAGGTGTGAATTGAATTCTAGAAAAAGGAAGATTTAAAGCGTTGCCTAAAGATCTAACAAGACGAGTTTTACCAACTCCTGGAACACCTTCAAGTAATACATTTCCTCCTGAAATAATCGCAATTAAAACGTTTTCAACAACTTCATCTTCACCAACGACATCTTTTCTTATTTCGCTATTGATTTTTTCTATTGTTGAAGCAAACATCAAAATATCTTTTTCTTCTGCCATATTAATTTTCCCCTTCAAAATATAATGAACTAAAATAATCATTTATTAATGATTGTAGATCTTCTGGAATTTCACCATTTTCCATATCTATTAGCATTAAGCTATAATAATAAGATAAAACCTCTCCATATGTTACATATTGTCCAGTTATAGGATCATAAATCAAATCATCAGAAGCATAAATGATATCGCCACTTCCACTACTTGCGCCATTTCCGCCGCCGCCACCTGATCCTTCTTCATTTCCTTCATTATTTTGATTGTTAGAAGAAGAATTGTCAGATACTTGCTCTTTTAAATCTTCAAGTTGTTGATCTAAAGATTCCTTTAAATCTTCAATAGCATTTTGTTTGTCTAAAGCATTACTAATATCTTCTATTGCTTGATTGAACGTTTGATCAATTTGCTCTTGAATATCACTATCAGCAACATTTTGCGCATTTTCATTTAAATTATCAGCAAATTTATCAAAGGCTTGATATAATTCATCACTTTCATCTACTTGTGATTGGGACAATGCAGCTTTAATATCTGATGCGATATCTTCTAAAGCATCTTTTAACTCTTGACCTGTAAGCGAAGATAAAGATTCTCTTAACTCTTCTAAAGATGAAGATGTTTGGTCTTTATCACCATTACTTACGCCTTTTCCAACTTCATTGGTACTATCTTGGTTTTGTAAAGCCTCTCCTATTTCATCTTTTGTGATTTGATCATCTAATTTTTGATCTATTTCTTCTTTACTTTGATCGATGCTTTCTTCTTTGTTTTCATTATTTTCATCAGTAATTTGCTCTTTTAAATCATCTAAATCACTTTTGATATCTTCTTTATTTTGATCATTTAAGCCTTCGTTTTTATCTACTTCTTCTTTCATGTTTTCAAAGGCTTCATCTATTCCACTACTTTCTTGATTTTCTTGCTCACTTGAAGAACTATCTTCACTAGAAGAAAAATCCTCGCTTGAAGAGTTTTCTTCACTTGAAACAATTTCTTCTTCACTTGAAGTATCATCAGCTTCAGGAGTGATCTTTTTGCTTTCAATAAATAGTGAAGAAACAAATAAAGACATAGTAATTACAAACATAACTAATGTAGAAATAGAAAACTTGAATTTTAAAGTTTTACAAGATGTCTTTTCCAATTTATCATAAGTGTCTTTTCTTTGTAAAAATGCTAATAAAGAATTATCATCTTTAAATTCAACCATAGTTTGACATCTTTCGTTTAAATTAGCATCTTTATCTAATCTTAAAGCTATTTTTTTATCGGAAACATAAAATACTTTTTTATAAAAAATATTTGAAAATAAAATTGAAATTATTAATGTAAATAAGACATGAATTATCACATGTACATTTAAAGGAATTCTTTTACACAAAACTATAAATATTGTTTCGCAAAATAAAGAAATAGATATACCACACGCTATCGATTTTATAAGCGATTCAATTATTATTTTTTTTCTAAATTTATCAAAAGATGAGTCTTTCATTATTTACACCTCTTTTTCTTTAATAATCCTATATATTCTATCATATTTTTATTTATAAAAAAAGTTATTTTATAAATAAAAAGACATCATAGTCGATGTCAATTTAACCATAAATAAATAAGAAGAATGGTAAGTCCCATTCCTATTATTCCACAAATAAACATTGGAAGAAAAGCTTTATAAGAGGCTAAAATTAAATGTTTTTTTTCATTTTTAGTTACATCATAACTTCTCTTCCTATTTTCATCACGCCTTTTAGGCATGCCATCAACATCCATAGGTGCGATAACTCTACCATCATCGACAAAATCAGTTTTCTTTCTTTTCATCGTATAAATGACAGGCTACAAAATGGCCTTTTTCAATTTCTTTAAAGCAAGGTGGCACTTCTTTACAAATATCCATGCATTTGTTACACCTTGTGTGGAATTTACACCCTTTTGGTGGAGTTGAAGGAGAAGGAATGTCTCCTTTTAAAATAATTCTATTCATTTTCACTTTAGGGTCAGCAACAGGAACAGCTGAAAATAAAGCGTTTGTGTATGGATGTAAAGGATTAGCAAAAATGCTTTCTTTACTTCCTTTTTCCACCATTGAGCCTAAATACATTACGCCAATTTCATCAGAAATATATTTGACAACCGAAATATCATGAGTGATGAAAATGTATGTGAAGCCTTCTTTAGTTTGAAGCTTTTTTAATAGATTGATGATTTGTGCTTGAATGGAAACATCAAGAGCGGAAACCGGTTCATCTAAAACAACTAAATTTGGCTTAACTGCTAATGATCTAGCAATACAAATTCTTTGTCTTTGTCCACCTGAAAACTCATGAGGATAGCGATCATAGTAGTGTGGTTGTAGTCCACATTCTTTCATGATGTGTAAAACATATTTTTTTACTTCATCTTTCGCAACGATATTATGAATTCTTACAGGTTGAGCGATAATTTCACCAATTGGTAGACGAGGAGGAAGTGATGAATATGGGTCTTGGAAAACATATTGTATTTTACATCTATATGGAATCATTTCTTTAGATTTTAAATTTGTAATATTTTTTCCATCGTAATAAATATTTCCACCTTGAATATCATATAACTTTAAAATGGTTCTACCAAGAGTTGTTTTACCACAACCTGATTCACCAACTATTCCTAAAGTTTTTCCTTGATCTAAGGTAAAGGAAACATCATCAACAGCTCTAAGCCATTTAATAGGTTTTCCAAAAAAATCTTTAGCAACTGGAAAATACTTTTTAAGATGAGAGACAACTAAAAGATGTTTTGAAGCATTTTCTTTGTCGATAGCTTCTTGATTATTTTCCTTAACTTCATCTAAGTTTTCTTGATTTAAAGCCATATTAATACCTCCTTTAAAACTAGTTATCTTTACTATTATTTTCTTGTGCGTAATAGCAAGAAACAAAATGTGTGTCGGATACTTGAATCATTTTTGGATATTCGCCGTTACACTTTTCAATGCAATTTTTACATCTATTTTTAAAATAACAATATGATGGCATATTTATTGGATTTGGCACATTTCCAGGAATTGAAAATAATGGTTCATTACTATTGCCATCAATTCTAGGTTTTGATTTTTGAAGTCCAACAGTATATGGATGCAATGGATTATCAAATATTTCCATAACTGTTCCTTTTTCTATTATTTTACCAGCATACATAACAATGACATAATCTGCCATTTCAGCAATGACACCTAAATCATGAGTAATAAGCATGATTGAGGCATCAGTTTTCTTTTGAATATCTCTTAATAAATCAAGTATTTGCGCTTGAATAGTAACATCAAGTGCTGTAGTTGGTTCATCAGCAACAATTAATTTTGGTTTAGCAGCAAGTGCCATAGCAATCATAACTCTTTGCCTCATACCACCTGATAATTCATGTGGATATTTACCATAAACCATTTCAGCATCTGGAATACCAACTAATTTTAACATTTCAATTGAATGTGCTTTCGATTGTTGTTTATCGTAGTTGTTATGCAACAATGAAACTTCATCTAATTGATTACCAATTGTAAATACTGGATTTAATGATGTCATTGGCTCTTGGAAAATCATTGTGATGTCTTTTCCACGAATACTACTCATTTTATTAAGTGGCATCTTAGCAATATCATATACAACGCCATCTGATGCTTTAAAACGAATTGAACCATCAACAATTTGTCCAGTAGGTCCTTGAAGCAAACGCATCAATGATAATGATGTGACAGATTTACCGCATCCTGATTCTCCAACAATACCAACAATACTATGTGAAGGAACTTCAAAAGTAACGCCATTAACTGCTTTTACAACACCATTATCAGTGTAAAAATAAGTCTTTAATTCTTCGAATTCAACGACATTATTATCATCTTTCATAGAAGTGATATAATCATCTTTACTGTAAGCCTTATTTTTCTTTTCTAATGCCTTGATTTCTAATTTATTATTTTTAATAATTTTTTTAATTTCTTTATTACTAATGTATGCCATAATTTTACCTCTTTCCCTTTGGATCGAAAGCATCACGCAATCCATCACCAACAAAGTTAAATCCTAAAACAGCTAATACGATACAAATACCAGCTGGCACCCAAAGAAGTGGGTAATTTTGCATAACAACATAATTATTTGCAGAACTGATCATCGTACCCCAAGCAGCATATGGGAATTGAACTCCTAGTCCTAAATATGATAATGTTGATTCATAAATAATAACGCTACCAAAACCTAATGTAGCACTAACAATAAGCTGTGGTAAAACATTAGGAATTAATTGTCCAAAAATTTTCTTGCTTGTAGGATAGCCCATAACTTCAGATGCGATCATATATTCTTGTTCACGAAGGAACAAAATTTGACCACGAACTAAACGAGCTGTTCCTGACCAGCCAAATAAAGTTATAATTATCATCAAATAATAAATTTTATTTCCTTCATTTACTTCCCATGAATTCAAAATTGAAGAAGCAATAAGAAGAATTGGTAAAGTTGGAATACAATTAAAAATATCGACGATTCTCATAATTACTTGGTCAACCCATTTGCCAAAATAGCCAGATATACCACCAAGAATTATACCGATTAACATTTCAAGGAAAACTACTATTAAACTGATTTGTAATGATATTCTTCCACCATACATAAGTCTTGTAAAAATATCAAATCCACGATCATCTGTTCCAAGCCAATGAACTTTAGTAATTCCTGAATATAAATTATTATCATTATAATAAGTATAAACATCATAGCCAAAAGCTACATTACCATTTGCGGTATTAAACTTGATTAAAGATTCATTAATGATTGAAGAGCCTGAAGTGTCAGGTTCATTTTCTCCCCAAATAGTAATGATATCAAGAAAATCTATATAGTTTAATAACTTTAATATATAAGGTCCTAAAAAAGAAAAGACTACCAAAGTTATTATCATTATCAAACCTACAACAGATAATTTTGAACGGAAAAATCTTCTAAGTACTAATTTTGTTGGTGACATTTGTTTAACGTCGGAAATCTCATCAACAATTTCTTCTAAATCGTCATCGCTTGTAGTATTCAAATCATTATTTTCAACAACTTCTTTATTTAAAATTTGTTCATTGTCCATAATAATTCACCTACTTTCCAAGTTTTACTCTTGGGTCAACAACAGCATACATAATATCGGAAAATAATGTTCCAACAATAGTAAGTATTGCTAAAAACATATTGTAACCCATGATAAAGGGAATATCGCCTTGCTTTAATGCATTATAAGCAATATTACCAATACCTTCTATTCCAAATACTTGTTCAACGATCATCGCTCCTCCAAATAATGAAGGTAGGATACCTGCAAATGTCGTTACAAGAGGAATCATTGTATTTCTAAATGCATGTTTATAAATAACCTTTCTTTCGCTTAAGCCTTTTGCACGTGCTGTACGAATATAATCGGCATTTAATACTTCAAGAGTATTTGTTCTTGTATAACGCATCATACCACCAATTGATAAAACAACTAATGTTACCATCGGTAAAATTAAATGTTTAAAGTTTCCAAATAAATATTGGAAAGTAGATATTGTAGATGCATCTATTGTGGCATCGGTTTGACCAGAAACTGGTAACCAACCTAAATTAACAGCAAAGATTTTAATCAAAATATTTGCAAAGAAGAAAGATGGAAACGAAATACCCACCATTACTAATATCGTTACTAAATAATCTTGGATTGAATATTGCTTAACAGCACTTGAAACACCAAGAGGAATAGCAATAATAAATTCAAAGATTAATGCAATACCAGAAATGGCAAATGAAATCCACATTTTATCGCTAATTACTTCGGCAACAGGTCTTTTATAAATAAAAGATTCACCTAAATCGCCACTTAAAGCTTTAAATAGCCAAGAAAAATAACCTTTAACAATTCCCATAAATGAATCATCATCTAAACCATAAAGTTTTTTAATTTCGATGATATCATCCATATTTATTGCTCCTGAAGCAAGTTGTGATGAAAATTGTTTTTCAAAGTAATCAGATGGCATAAGTCTTATTAAAAAATAAATAATAACTGATACACCAAATAAAATGAGAATGGAAAGGAGTAATCGTTTAACTATATATTTAAACATTATAATACTCCTTTCTTGTTACTTTGTAACTAAACTTAAATTCCAAATTTGATTGATTAGTCCATTATATGGAGATAATTCACTGCTAGGAGTTAGTGTTGAAGTATCGATAACATTTGCATTATATGCAAACAAGTCATTTCTTTGATATGTTGGAAGTTCAACAGCTAAATCCATAACTAAGTCTAAACATTCAGCATATTTAGCAATTCTAAAATCACGATTATTTGTTTCACGTGCTTCTTCTATCTTTTCTGAAAGTTCAGCAACGATCGCTTTTTCATATGAATAAGTTGTACCATTTACATCGCTTTTGAAAGCATCATAACCCCAGTTTTTAGTTGAAGTTGCTGTTGATTTAATATGATATGTTTGATACATATCAGGATCGATTGTAGTAGACCAAGCAGCAGCCCAAACAGCAAGTTCACCATTGTTTAATTTTGATAAAGCATCAGGATCTGGTTTTACGATAATATCACAACCTAAACTATTTAAGATTGTTTGTGCTTGTAAGAATGTTGATGCAGTAGGGTGGTCAGTATCTTCACCGGCAATTGTGAATGTTAATTTTAATTGTTTACCATCTTTATCAACCATTTTACCTTGAGAGTTTCTTGTATACCCAGCCATCTTTAAATAATTTTCAGAAGTTTTACCAGTTGAATCATAAGGATAGTAAGTAGTTGCATTTTTAGGATATGCCCAAGAAACTTTAGACATTGGACGAGTTAAAATTTCAGCAGCACCAGAATAATAATCGATTGTCAATTTAACATTCATAGCACTCATAATAGCACGACGAGTGTAAACTGAAGGAATTTTTGCAGCATTGATTCCTATATAACCATAACCTAAAGTTTGAATTTGCTCATATGAATATCCAGATGATGCAAGTTCATTTAATTCATCTACGATTTCTTTTTTAGCATTTGGTTCACAATAGTGAACTTCACCTTGTGTCAATGAATTTAACATTTGATTAGAAGGAACTACTTTATAACGAATCATTTTAATTTTAGGTTTGCCCATTAAGAAGTAATCATTTCTTACAAAATAAGCTGTTTTTGATTCAAAGAAAGTTCCAAGAGTAATTTCATCAGAATTTAAATTTGTATATTTATCTGTAGCTTTATAAGCACCTGCGCCCATTGGAACACGTCTGCTTTCAGATTTAATAACATTTGTTTGGAATGTTTTGCTTCCATATTCAACGCCAAAGCATGGATCATCAGTATTAAAACCATAATTAAATTTAGCGTTTAATTCTTCAGTTGAATAATAATACATTGGAGCTACAGAGAATGAAAAGTTCCAAATTGCCTTAGGGTCAACACCTTCAATAGTAATAGAAAACATTTCATAACCATTGTCAGATCCTTGTAGTTTACTACCATCTGAATTGTATAATGCGTATTTATACATCTTATTATTAACGTTAGTATCTTCAGTAATTACTTTAATACCAGAAATCGATTTATATCTACGATCTTCTTTTGTGTTTTCAAAATAAGCTTCTTTTGCATCACCGGCAAATGATTCACGAATCGTAGTAGCTGTTTGCCAATAATTAGCAATAGTTGAGAATTGTTCAGGGAAATAATAATCATAAACAATTTCTATTGCTTGTTCTTCACTCATAGGTTGTCCATCATTATATGTAGCGATTGTTTCATCATCAAAGCCGCCATATTCAATTCTTGTTGGATCGTCTTTTGCTTTATCTAAATCGATGGTAATTAAACCTTCAACATAGAAGAATGTTTGAATATCATTACTTAAGCCATTATCTTCATAAGTACCTTTATTGCTATTAAAGTCACTTTTTAATTCTTTTTTAAATTCTTCACCAATATATGTGAAGTCTTCAACAAATCTATCTGCATTTTTAAATTCGCTGTTTCCACCATATTGTTGTTCTTTTTGTGGTAAATACTTAGTCAATAAATCATCTACAGTAACGATTGTATGTTCATTAAATATTTCTTCAACTACAGTAACTAATTGATTTACTCTATCATTAGCATCTTGAGCAAATTTTTCTTCAAATGCTTCTTGTCCTGCTTCACTGTCTTCTTGCGTTCTATATTCGTTTAATCCAAGAATTTTTGTTGAATACATTGTAGAAGAACCTGCATATTGTGGATCTAAATATTCATATAAATTAAACAATACATCACGAAGAGTTACATATGAACCATTAGAGAACTTAACATTATATGATGTATTCTTTAATACGAATGTATATGTTGTATTACCATCGCTTTCACTAACTTCATAATCAAGCACTACAACTGGTTCATCAGCTCCATATGCAATGTCTGCATTCTTATCAGTAGAAAACATTGAAATTTGTGTCATACCGATAATTTGTCCATCTGGTCCTGTTGAATAATAAAATGGATTAAATACTTCATCTAAATCTTGCGATGCAAAAACTAGTGGTGTTGTCTCATTATTATATACTTGATGAGAAGAACCAGTAGAACTAGATTCATTGTTATTTCCACCACAACTTGTAATTGTAAGTCCCATAGATAGACCAACGAATAAGGTCTTAATTAGTTTGTTTTTCATATTTTTTTCCTCCTTTTAACTTCTTGTATCAATTAAATTTACAAAGCAATCTGTTATTGTTGATGTCTCTTCACTATAGCAAATTGAACTGTTTGCAATTCTAATATCATTTAATTTTGTCGTTTCATTTGTAGAATTTAAACGATCAATCGTTCCTTGAGTATACATAACCTTACCAGAAACACTAACATTTTCAATTGTTGAATTAACGATTTTACCAGCAAGGCCGCCAAAGTTAACATACTTACAAGTATTTGCTTCAATAGTAAATATCGCATCTTCAAATATTAAATCTTTAATTACACAATCTTCTAACGTATCTACAAAGCCACCAACTGTAATCGTTGTTTTTGAACCATTTTCACCATTTCTAGTAGAATGTGTCCAATTGGTGATTTTATGATTGTTTCCAAGAATTTGTTTATTAGATAATGAAGATAAATATACTGAAGAAAAATTATCTTGTGAAGCATCGATATCGCTATTGATATATAAATCATGCGTTGCTGCAAACCTTGAAAAATAATTCTTTAATTCTTTAGCTGTATTAACAACTTTAAAATTCCCTTTTATCCACTTTGTATAAATCGGCAAATTTTGATTTTGACTTGTTAACACATAAGAACTATCTACAACTTGTGTCATTTGTTCATCCATGTAAGATTCAATATATGTGTATGTTTCCTCACTTGGATAAAAAATAGACTGTGTATCAAATACAAATGGTTTATTTCTCTCATAACTTAATGATTGAAGTAATTCCATTTCATTAGTTTGCTCATTTAAATAATAAATGTTGAAGAATGTTTCATAAATTGCATTCCACTTTGCATAAATAGTTGTAACAATATTACTATCATTAGGCAAAGTATATTCATCAAAGTTAACTGGCTGAGTAAATTCTTTATCAAAATACCAGCCATCCATTTCATAATTTACTCCATCTTCGCTTTCTCTAACAAATGTATAACCTAAAACCCCTTCAAAATTTGTAATATATGATCCTGGTTGATAATAAAACTCGAGAGTATGTGTATTACGTTTACTAGGGTCAAATATTCCCTCTCCTAAATCGTAGATAACTTTTTGAGTGTATCCTTGTTTATCATGAACACTTTCATAGCCACAAGATGACAAGGAACATAAAAATAAAGGAAGCATATATATAAATAACGACTTCTTTTTAAATTTCTTAAGCAAATCTATCACCTCTTTAAACCTTCATTTGAATATTATACATATTATATATGTATTAATCAAGACATTTTATTTCTTTGTCTCAAAATAAACAAAATTCATTTTAAAAATAACAAATATATCAAAAAGTGATACAAAATGTATCACTTATAAAAAATATTTATTTAGTTCCAAAAATACGATCCCCGGCATCGCCAAGTCCTGGAATTATATATCCTTTTTCATTTAATTTTTCGTCTAATGCAGCAAGATAAATATGAACATCTGGATGAGCCTTTTCCACATTTGTAACTCCAATTGGAGCACCAACAAGGCACATCAAGCGAATATTTTTATATCCTCTTTTCTTGCAAGCATCAATAGCGGCTATAGCACTACCTCCTGTAGCAAGCATTGGATCTACAATTACAACTAATGGATTTTCTACATCTGGTAATTTAAAATAGTATTCTACTGGTTCTAATGTTTCTTCATTTCGATACATACCAATATGTCCAATTCTAGCGGTTGGTACCATATTTTTAATGCCATCACATAAACCAATTCCAGCTCTTAATATTGGAGCTATGATAATCTTTTGAGTTAATTTCTTTTTATGCAACTTTACACCAGTTGGTGTAAAATATGTTTCATCTGAGTCGTAAGTCTGCAAATCTTTAAAAACTTCAAAGCACATAAATGAAGCTATTTCATTTAAATTTTCACGGAATTCTTTTGATTTTGTGTTCTCATCTCTCATAATTGAAAGTTTAACATCTATTAATGGGTGTTTAACTATTGTATGCATTTTCTTTCCTCCAATATTTTACTATTTATTATTCTAACACAATTCATATAATTTTTAGTATGTTTTTTTACATAAAAATATTATATAATTTTATCACGATAATTTTAAAAAAGGAGAAAACTATGATTCACGAAACAATCAATTTAAAAAATATTTATAAAACATTAAAAAACGATGTTTTTTTAACATCTTTTTGTCCGGAAAACTACAATGAATTTTCAATAAATAAAAAAAGAAAATGCGTACTTGTTATACCAGGTGGTGGTTATGCATTCGTCAGCGAAAGAGAATCTGAGCCGGTCGCTTTAAGATTTGCGGGAAACAATATAGCAGCTTTTACTATTAAATACTCAGTCGTACCAAATATTACTTATCCATTACCATTTGTCGAAGTTTTTGCAGCTTTATCTTATATTAGAAGAAATGCTGAGCATTACCATATTGATAAAGATGCCATTTCACTATGTGGTTTTTCAGCTGGTGGTCATTTAGCAGCTTCTTGTAGTGCTTATCATGAAGATGAAAGCTTTGCAAAATACTTAAACATCAATTTAGATGAAATGAAAGTAAATGGTTGTATTTTAGGCTATCCTGTAATTTCTTCTAATTCATATAGACATCAAGGAACATTTGAAAATTTTTCTAACAATGATCAAAGTTTAATGGAAAAGTTTTCAATTGAAAAGCATGTTAGTCCATCATTTCCAAAAACATTTATTTGGCATACGACATTCGACAATTGCGTATCCGTTAAAAATTCGTTGTGCTTAGCCAAAGCTTTAGCGGATAATCACGTTTTCATGGAAATGCATATTTATCCTATGCATGATCATGGTCAATCGCTAGCAGATGATAGTGTCTATAATGATGCGATGAGTAAACAAATATTACAAGAGATGAAATACAATACTCAATGGATTGATAATGCAATTCATTTTGTAAAAGAATATATTTAAAAAAAAGGCTATAGAAATGATTGATAAAATCACTTTTATAGCTTTTTTAATCAAATAATAATGAAGCTCCAACCAAACCGGTTTTACCTTTGAAAGTTGCAAGTTTGACATCGCAATTATTATAGCCAAACCTCGATAAGTAATTTTTAATATAGTTTATATCTATCAACCCGCTATCTGTAATTCCTCCGGCAATAACAACGAATGAAGGATCGATAATATTACATAGATTTAAAAGTCCTTCAGCGATATCTTTATGCCATTTTTTTACAGCATATTTTACTGAGCAATTGCCATTTTTACAATGTTGAACAATTTGAAAACCAGACAACTTACTTATATCTATAATTTCATCTTTACTTGCTTTTTCATTGCATTCTTTAACCGTTTGAATAAGTCCTAAAACTGAACCATAAGTTTCAAAACAACCTCTTCTACCACAATTGCATTTTCTCCCGTTTGAATGAATGACCATATGGCCAATTTTTCCACCATAACTATGACTTCCATGAAGAATTTTATGATTGACAATTATAGAACCACCAATCCCTCTTCCTATCGTCATAAAAATACCATTATTAATATTTTTTAATTGACCAAATTTCAATTCTGCTAAACATGCAGCATTACCATCGTTTTCAACTTTTATTTCAAGATGTGGAAAGTAACTAGAAAAAGATTCCAATATGCGATAATTTTTCCACCCTAAATTAGCTGCCCATAAAACAATACCATCAAAGATATCACCAGGACAACCAATTCCCATTTTCTTGATTTGATATTTATCTACGTAATAATTGCATATATCATAAATGCCAGGAATTAAATCCTCGCACTTGCCTTTAAAAGTATTTCTAATAGAAGTGCTTTCAATAACATCTTGTTCATAAATTACACCAATTTTTATACTAGTACCACCAATATCAATGGCTAATATCTTTTCTTTTTCTGCCATATCTCCACCTCGATTTATTTCATTATATCATTTTCATTGCATTTTGCGATAGTGAAATAGTATAATATTTTGCGAAAAAGGAAGAAAAAAATGGAACTAATAGTAAAGATTAATCATTTTAATGATTTATATATTTTAAGTAATGCGGATTCTTATTTACTTTCAAATAAGGATTTTTCTTATCGCTTTGATGAATCATTTAACAAAGCAAAAATTATTAGTGCAGTGAAATATTGCCATAAAAATAACAAAAAAGTATATTTTTTGATCAATAAAATATTTAAAAACAAAGATTTAGAAAAGCTTGAAACCTTCATTAAGTTTTTAATTAATGAAAAAATTGATGGTATCTTTTTTACAGATTTTGCTGTATATATGATTGCTAAAGAAAACAATTTTAACAGTCATTGTTATTTTTGTCATGAAACATTTTTAAGAAATTCTAAAGATATTAAAACTTACCAAGATTATGGAATTGAAAATGTTATATGTTCCAAAGATATGAATATTAACGATATTTTAAATTTACAAGAAGAAAAAAAAGATAATTATGGAATTATATGCTTTGGTTATTATATGCTTTATGAAAGTGAAAGAAAAATAATATCAAACTTTACCAAAAACCATAATATAAATCAAGAAATTAATAATAGTAAAGAATTGTATTTAAAAGAAGAAACTAGAGATGAAAAATATAAAGTGCTACAACAAAATGGTATTTCATCCATATTTGATAGCAAAGTATTATCTTATCTTTCTTACACAAAAACATTATCTAAAAATATCAATATGTTTATTATTGATGCTTTATTTTTTGATAGCAAATACATTT
Organism: Erysipelotrichaceae bacterium; assembly: GCA_022767485.1. Taxonomy (GTDB): domain Bacteria; phylum Bacillota_I; class Bacilli_A; order RFN20; family CAG-631; genus CAKPXW01. The sequence continues at coordinate 10,122 of JALEMY010000100.1, read as the reverse complement.
ATGAAGTTATCGATTTGTTTAAAAGATCTCTACTTGAAGATAACTTAGATGAAAGGCTAAAAGAATTGGACCCATCAATTGATTTCACCGATGGATTTTTAATGAAAAGAGTAGGGTTAATGTAATATGGAAAAAGTTGAATTATTAGCCCCTGCTGGTGATTTAGAAAAGCTAAAAATAGCTATTTTATTCGGCGCAAACGCCGTTTTTTGTGGTGGAAAACAATTTTCACTTCGAGCAAAAGCAAATAATTTTTCACTTGTTGATTTAAAAGAGGCAGTAACATTTGCAAACAAGCATAACGCCAAAGTTCACGTTACAGTAAATATCGTTCCTGTAGATGATGATTTTGCTACTTTAGATGAATATTTACTAGCTTTAGATCAAATTGGTGTCCATGCTATTATCGTTTCAAGCATTTATATTATGAAACGTGCAAAAGAGTTAAATTGTCATTTTGAAGTGCATGTTAGTACGCAACATTCAATTGCTAATTCTAAAGCGATAGAGTTTTTTAAAGATGTAGCAGATAGAGTTGTTCTTGCAAGAGAATTAAGTATCGATGACATTAAAGATGTAAAAAATAAAAGTGTTCTTCCGATTGAAACATTTATTCATGGTGGAATGTGTTCTTCATATTCTGGACGCTGCACATTATCAAATGCGATGGTAAATAGAGATGCAAATAAGGGTGGTTGCGCCCATTCTTGTCGTTGGACATATCATCTTTATTTAAAAGATACTCTTGTTTCAAACGATAATTTCATCATTGCTTCTTGCGATTTAATGAGCATTAAATACATTCCATCTTTATTATCATTAAATATCGATAGTTTTAAAATTGAAGGAAGAATGAAATCAGTTCATTATATTGCAACTGTTGTAAATGCATATAGAAAAATAATCGATGCTGTCTATGATAATAAAAATAACGATAAAATCGATATAAAACCATATATTAATCAAATTAAAAAAGCGGAGAATCGTATCACTTATACTGGCTTTTTAAGTAAAAAATTAAAAAATGAAGCATTGCTATTAAATACTAGTAAAGAAAATCCAACTCAAAGTTTTATCGCTATTGTTTTAAGTCAAAAAGATGAAAATGGCTATAATTTAATCGAAGTTAGAAACAATTTTAAAAATAAGATTAAAGCAAACTATTTATCAGCAAATGGAAATAGTGGTAATGTAAAGATTTTACAGTTGAAAGATTTAGATTTTAATGAAGTAGATATAGCTAGACATCCAAAGCAAATTTTACTAGCAAAACTTGATGTAGATTTACCAGTTTTCACCTTAATTAGAAAAAAATAATATCTAATTATTTTTTAGTGTGCTAAAATATGCAAGGGAGTTGATGGTATGATACAAGTTATAATTTCTAGCAATGATCAAAATATGCGGCTTGATAAATTTGTTAAGAAATATCTATACAATGCACCATCATCTTTTATTTATAAACTTTTTAGAAAAAAAGATATTAAAGTCAATAAAAAGCCTCAAGATATATCTTATATTACTCGTTTAAATGATGTTATTACCATTTATATTAGTAAGGAACAAGAAGAGGAATTTTTAGATAAAAAAGAACTAGTTTTTTCTAATAAAAAAAACTTTGAAGTAATATATGAAGATGAAAATGTATTAGTTGTTAACAAACCTGATAATTTACTTGTTCATGATGGTGATGATAAAAGTAAAAATGAGGATACATTAACCAAACAAGTTTTATCATATCTAATAGAAAATAATTCCTATGATCCAAATAAAGAAAATGTCTTTGTTCCATCTCTTGCTCATCGAATTGATAGAAATACTAGTGGTGTTGTAATATTTGGAAAGACATCTATTGCTTTAAAAGAATTGTTTGAAGCTTTTAAAAACCATGAAGGGATGGATAAAGAATATCTAGCATTAGTTAGTGGAGTGATAAGACAAAATGGCAAAATTGAAGCTAAACTTATTAAAAATGAAAAAACTAAAATAGTTAATGTCGATGAAGTAAATGGAAAAAGTGCTATCACTTTATATGAAGTTATAAAAACTTTTAAGGATGCAACATTGCTTAAAATTAAAATATTAACTGGAAGAACACATCAAATTAGAGTCCATATGAAATATATAAATCATCCTCTTATTGGTGATTTAAAATATGGAAGTGCTTCATCTGATAAATTAGCTAAAAAATATTGGATGTCAAATTATTTTTTGCACGCTAAAAAAATATGCTTTCATAATTTAAAAAATGAACTTGCATATTTGAATAATAAAGAATTCATTGCGCCGTTATTTGATAATAAAAAGCAAATAATAAATCGCTTATTAAAGGAGGATAATTTAAATGATAAACATTAAAGATGAAGTAAAAAAATGGATGGAATCACCTCTTGTTTCTGCAGAGTTAAAAGATGAATTAAAAATGATGAATGACGAACAACTGCTCGATGCTTTTTATCAAGATCTTGAATTTGGCACTGGTGGTATGAGAGGTATTATGGGACCTGGTAATAATAGAATGAATATTATTACTATTTATAAAGCGACTTTAGGATTTGCAAACTATTTACTAAAATACACTAAAGATGCAAAAAACAAAGGAGTTGTTATCGCTCATGATAATCGTTACAATCACGACACTTTCACTTTAGCAGCTGCTAAAGTATTAGCGCATTTAGGAATTAAAGTATATATTTTTGATTCGCTAAGACCAACGCCAGAATTATCATTTGCTGTTAGATATTTACATGCTGCTGGAGGAATTAATATTACCGCTTCTCATAATCCAAAACAATATAATGGATATAAAATTTATAATGAAGATGGTAATCAATTAATTTTACAACAATCAAATAAGGTATTAGCAGAAATCGCGCAAATTAAAGATATATTTTCTTATTCATTTACTGATAACAGCGATTTGATTTGTATGTTAGATCATAAAGTTGATGATGCTTATATCAATATGGTTTTAGATACATCATTAAATAAAACGATGAAAAAAGATAATATTTGTGTCGTTTATACTCCTCAACATGGTACTGGATATTACTTTGTGACAACAGTATTAAAAAAGCAAGGTTATAAAGTTGTTGAAGTTAAAGAACAATGCAACCCATCTGAAGACTTCGCTAATACTTTATCACCAAACCCTGAAGAAAAAGTAGCTTATGAAAAAGCGTTAAAATACGCTATTGATAGTGATGCAGACTTAATTTGTTGCACAGACCCTGATTGTGATCGTGTGGGAATTGTAGTTTTTGATGAAAAGAAAAATCCTATTTATATGAGCGGTAATCAAACTGGCGCTATATTAATTAATTATTTACTTTCAAAAAGAAAAGAAAATGGAACACTTCCAAATAATGGTGTTATTTATAATACTATCGTATCTTCTCCTTTAGGAGCTAAAGTTGCGGCATCTTATGGCGTTGACACACAACAAACGCTTACAGGATTTAAATATATTGGTGATAAAATCGCTAAATCTATTATAAATAAAGATAAGGTGTTCCTTCTTGGTTATGAAGAATCATATGGCTATTTAATAAATCCTAGTGTTCGTGATAAAGATGGTGTCCAATCGGTAATGATGATTTGTGAAATGGCAAGTTATTATAAACATCAAGGAAAAACACTTTATGAAGTTTATAATGAATTACAACAAAAATTTGGTTTTTATGTGGAATCACAATATTCATATTTTTTAGAAGGTATGGAAGGTTCATTTAAAATCAAAAAATTAATGGAAAATCTAAGAAAAAATAATTTATCTATGATCAATAATGAAAAGGTTTATATTAGTGAAGATTATTTAGCGCTTATAAAAAATGAAAATGGTAAAGTAAGTAATCTTGACTATGAAAAATCTGATGTTTTACGCTATGTTTTCAAAGATGGTTCTTTTGTAGCAATACGTCCTTCAGGAACAGAACCTAAAGTTAAATTTTATTTTGCCATTGAAGGAAAAAGCAAAGATGAAGCTTTAAAAAGACATGATGGCATCAAAAAATTTATTTTGGAATTGATCGATAAATATGCTTGAATATAATATTAGTAAAAAACATTATCATACATTAGATTATTATCTAAAGACAAAATATCAAAAAAAAGTATTTAAGGTGGCCTTAAATGCTTCTTTTTCATGTCCAAATAGAGATGGTAGTAAAGGAATAAATGGCTGTGCATTTTGCTCTTTAAAGGGTAGTGGAGATTATGCTGGAAATCCAAATGATTCTTTAATTACACAATTTGAAAAAGTTAAACAAGTCATGCAAAAAAAATGGCATGATGCTTATTATATCGCTTATTTTCAAGCGTATTCTAACACATATGCTCCTTTAAATAAACTTAAAGAAACCTTTGAACCTTTCATCAATTATGATAATGTTATCGGTATGTCAATTGCCACAAGATGCGATTGTATAAACGAAGAAAATGTCAATTATTTAAAAGAGTTAAAAACTCATTTTAAAGAATTTTGGGTGGAACTTGGCCTTCAAAGTGCTCATAAAAAAACAATGAATTCTATGAATTTAAAATACACTTTTTCCGATTTTAAAAAAGCGGTTTATTTGCTTAATAAAGCTAATATTGATGTCGTTGTTCATATTATAAATGGCTTAAATGAAAGTAAAGAAAAACAAATTCAAACGATTCAAAAAGTTAGTAAATTACCTATTAAAGGTATTAAAATTCATATGCTAAATATTATAAAAAATACGACTCTTGCAAACATTTATAAATCTAAACCTTTTCATATTTTATCTGAAGATGAATTTATAGATATCGTTACTACACAAATCGCCTATTTAAAAGATGATGTTATTATTCATCGAATAGGGGCAGATAGCAACTCAAACGATTTAATCGCCCCATTATGGGTTGAAAAAAAACTTGCTATAATGGATAAAATCGATAATACACTTAATGAAAAAATGATCTTTCAAGGTGACTTATATCAAAAATAGTCATCTTTTTATTTCTTGAAGATATTTTAAAAACAATTCTTGATCGATATATTGATATTGTTGAGTAATCGAATCTTCTACGTTTTCTATATTAACAAATTCATTTAATGAACATTTTATAGATTTTAAACATAAATATCTAACCAACCACATTTTTAATACATATGGTCCATTGATCATAATATTAATATCATTTTTATAATTAAAATCTGGAAATATCAATTCTTGATATTGCATCATTATTTCTTTTAACTCTTCACTATATCTACCTTTAATAAATCTAACTTGAGTTAAAGCGCTACGATATGATAATTTCTTTTCTTTGCATAATAAAGATGTCATATTTAACTCTTTTATCGAACTCATAATCTCCTTATATCTACTAGTAAATCTTCTTTTACCTAATTGTTCAATAATTTCATTTTGTAAAGCATCAAATTCTTTTATTGTAAGCATGTAATCACTCCTTTATATTAAGTATATTTAATGATATTTTCATATCTTGTCGAAAAAACACTAAAAAATATTTAAATTAGCAAAATTATAAAAAAATATTTTTATGAAATAATGATTTTTTTTATGTTTTTAATATTTATTAATTGCCTTATTAAGCAAATAACTTGTATAATTAAGGTGATAATAATGGAGGTTATACTTATGGAAAAACAAGAATTTAAAGGCACACCACATAATGAAGGAAAAATTGGCGATTTTGCAAAAACAGTATTGATGCCAGGCGACCCTTTAAGAGCTAAATTTATTGCAACGCATTATCTTGAAAATGTTAGACTTGTAAATGGCGTTAGAAATATGTTTGGTTATACAGGAACATATAAAGGAAAGGAAGTTACTGTAATGGGCTCTGGTATGGGCATGCCATCAATTGGTATTTATTCATATGAATTGTTTGCCTTTTATGGTGTTGAAAATATCATTCGTATAGGTTCTTGTGGTTCTTATCAAGAAAATATAGATTTATATGATATTATCATTTGTCAAGGTAGCTGTACTGATTCTAATTTTGCTTCTCAATATAATTTAAATGGTACATTTTCTGCTCTTGGCTCTTATGAATTAGTTGAAAAAGCTGTTTTAGCAGCAAAAAAGAAAAATGCTCGTTATCATGTTGGTAACATCATGTCTAGTGATGTCTTTTATGGAGCTGATAAAGATGCTTGGAAGAAATGGGCAAATATGGGAGTTTTAGGTGTTGAAATGGAAAGCTATGCTTTATATTGTAACGCTGCATATTTACATAAAAAAGCTCTTACAATTTTAACAGTATCTGATTCATTTACTTCCAAGAAAGAAACAACAGCAGAAGAAAGACAAAATTCATTTACTCAAATGATGGAAATCGCTTTAGAATTAATTTAAGATGAATGATTACTTATACATTATTGGCGCTATTATAGTAATTTTATTGATCGTGTTTATTTGCTTTAATAAGCAAATATCTTACTATATAGCTTTATATACAAGTAAAAAAAGAATTCAAAAAAATTTATATAAGGCATGCAAAGCTAATGACTATTTAATTATTAATGATATTTATCTACCTATTGATATCAATAAATACAAGCATGTTGATACAATAATTTTTGGTAATAAATATATCTATATCATTAATGAATTAAAATGTGTAGGCGATATTATCATTTCCATAAGTGATAAAAAGTGGCGTGTTTTTCACCATAACAAACTTGAACTTATCGACAATGTCTTATTAACTAATAAAAGAATCATAAGTGCTTTAGCAAACATTGTTAAAGGATTACAAATCAATGATTTAAAAAGCATTGTAGTCTTAACAAAAACATGTACTATAAAGAATTCTATTGAATCAAATGATGAATTTGTTGTTTTAGAAAGTGATGTTATCAAGCAAATAAAGAAAATAGAAAAAGAATCGACAGATGATGTCTTTGAACCATCAGAAATAGAAAAGTATTGTAAAGCTTTTTATGAACAAGGATTAATTTCTGAAAAAAATATTGCAAGATATAGGAAAGAAAGCCATGACTTATAACGTTTTATATGAAAAATATAAAAAGGATTTATCATATTCATATGTTTTTGGGGCATTTGGCACTATAGAACTTTTAAACAATAAAATCAATGAAGTTTTATGTGTCATAATAGATCCATCATTTACAAATCAAAAAGCATATGAAATGATTTTAAATCTTTGCAATGAAAATAATATTAAAGTTATAGTTGATTTGCCTTTAATCAGTAAAATTAGAGATAAAGGCAATATTTTTGTCATTGGTGTCTTTAAAAAATATAATGATTATATAACAAATACCAAGCACCTTATTTTATATAAAGAAAATGATTATGGTTGCATTGGCACCATCATTCGTTCTATGCAAGGTTTTGATTATAATAACTTGATATTAATTGATTGTGATATTGATATTTTTAATGAACATTTAATACGTTCTACTATGGGAGCATTTTTTAAAACACACATTATTAAAATGGATAATATAGAAGAATATATGCTAAAATTTCCAAACCATGATTTGTTAAATATTTCATTATCGTATAACTTTACTAATAAATTAGACAAAGTTGATGAAAATACAACTCTTATATTTTCAAATAATGCGATAAACAACGATAAAATAAAACATTATTCATTTAATAAAAATATAGCCATGGATCAAATAGTAAATCTAACATTGTTTAATATATATTAATAATTACTAAATAATCATCATATCATTTAATGGTGATTGTATGCCTAGAGTAAAATATATAAATAGCGATGTTGAACTTTTAGCTAGAATTATGCGGGCTGAAGCCTTAGGTGAAGGTAATACCGGAATGTTACTTGTTGGAAATGTCGTTGTCAATCGTGCCATTGCCAAATGTGGGCCTTTTAAAAATCAAGACACAATTTCTAAAGTAGTTTATCAAAAAGGACAATTTGAAGGTGTGGGCACCCCATTATTTAAAAGTTCTCCACGAAGAAATGAAAAACGTCTAGCCAAAATGTGTTTGAACTACTATACTAAATGGCCAGCAACAAAAGCATTGTTTTTTAAAAATCCAGGAAAGGGAAAACCTTGTCCTAAAACTTTTTTTGGCCCACTAATTGGAAAATATAAAAACCATTGTTTCTTTGGACCTGAAGGCGATGCTTCAAAATGTAATATATGAAAAACTCTCCATTTATTTGGAGAGTTTTCATATGCCATATGATTTAATAAAATAATTTATTATTCCATCATAAATAGCCGTTGCTATTTGTTCATAATGAGTTGTTATAAATAAAGCTTGCACTTCTTCATCATGAAATAATATTTCAATTAAAGATGAAGTAGCATTACATTTTTTTAATTCATATAATGTGCTTATGCCATTTTTCAATCCTCTTGTTTTATATGGTAAAACATTATCTAATGAATCGATAATCGATTTTGTAAAATAATAAGATGATGAATCATACCATCCTTCAGATCCTTTTCCTTTTCCCGCATTACTATGTAGTGCTAAATGATAATCAACATTTAATGAATTACTATTTTTTATTGAAGATGATAAGGAAAGTCCTGGTAGTTCATTGTTGCAATATACATCTATATTGGTATTTTCTTTTAAAATATCAACTAAGATATTTGATATTTTATTCATGTTTTCCCCTTCATTTCCTAAATTGTTTGCATATTCATTATCATATTGCACACTAGGATTAATATAAATAGAGATGTTTTTCTTAAAATATGCTTTTTGATAAGTGTCACTTTCATCTTCAATAATACTTTCATATGAATCACTATATTCATTTTGTTCAATAATTTCACTTGATGAAATGTTGTTATTTGTTATCTTTTTATCATTACAGCTAACAAGTAATAATAAAGATAATAAAATACTAAATATATTTCTTTTCATTTTCTTTTACTCCTTTTTAAAATACTAACAAAATCAACTAGACAAATAAATGGTAATTCATGGTAAAAATCGTGTATAATATAAAAGGTGATGAGAAAATGAAAACACTTGATATAAAAATTGATCATTTAACAAAAGATGGTGTTGGTGTTGTAAGAATTGAAAAAAAACCAATGTATATTATGTATGCTTTAGAAAACGAAGAAATTACTGTAAATGTTGATTTTGAAGGAAAAAGAAATATCTTTGCAAGCATTTTAAAAATTAAAGATGCTTCACCTTTTAGATGTAATCCAAAATGTAATGTTTACTATCAATGTGGTGGTTGTCATTTATCTCATATGACATATGAAGGACAATTAATCTTTAAAGAAAATGTTGTAAAAAAATTATATGCTAAAGATGAATTTAATAATGTTACTATTCATCCATGCGTTGGACAAGATATACCATATTTTTATCGAAATAAAATTCAAGTTCCAATACAAAAAAGAAAAGGAAAATTAATCGCTGGATTTTATAAAGAAGATACGCATGAAATAGTACCTTTTACTCATTGCCTTGTTCAAGATGATATGTCTAATAAAATCATTAAAAAAGTACTAGAAGCAATGAAAGAAAACAAGATAGAACCATATAATGAAGATATGCAAACAGGTATTGTTAGACATATATTAATTAGAAGAAGCGAAAAAGAAACAATGCTCGTATTGATAACAAAACCTAATTCATTTGCAGGAAGAAATAACTTTGTCCAATCAATAAGAAAAAAACTACCTGAAGTCACAACGATTATTCAAAATATTAATCCTAGACACACAAATGTCATTTTAGGTGAGAAAGAAAATATCTTATATGGTAAAGGTTATATTGAAGATACTTTATGTGGAATAAAATTTAAAATATCACCTAAGTCTTTTTATCAAATCAATAAAGAACAATGTGAAAAGTTATATACTAAAGCTATCGAACTAGCATCATTAACTGGAAAAGAAGTAGTTTTAGATGCTTATTGTGGAATTGGGACTATAGGCATGATAGCATCTAAAAAAGCCAAAACTGTCTATGGTGTTGAAATAGTAGAAGATGCGATAAAAGATGCAAAAATTAACGCTAAAAACAACAATATTACCAATTGTTTCTTTTATTGTGCAGATGCGCAAGATTTTATGAGAAAGTTTCAAGATAAAATCGATGTAGTATTTATCGATCCACCAAGAAAAGGGTGTAGTGAAATATTTTTACAAGC
>JALEMY010000096.1 GCA_022767485.1 Erysipelotrichaceae bacterium | reverse complement strand
ATCATCTCTTTTCAGTTATATTATATCACAAATACCCGATTAAGAGAATAACAAAAGCAAAAAAATAAGATAATTATATTTCAAATTATCTTATTTTGATTTATTAAGTTTTAGTTTAATACCCAATAAAGCGTAAGAACCCAATAATTAACGCTTAAGTCTTTTTTTATATGTGGAGGGAACATATAAAGTATTTGATGTTTATCTCAAAGGACCTTTTCATAAAAACATCATAATTTCAAATTAGTTCATTGTTTTGAAAAGATAAGTTTTTTATAATAGTATTACAAAAGAAAAAGTTAAATAAAAGGGCCAATTAATAAGATAGTCTGAGGAAAATAAAATGAAAACTAGAAATAAAGGAATCAAATTAAGATATTTTTTATTTGAAAATAATTTGATAAGAGTTTTTAAAATTAAAAAATCACTAGATTTGTTAAAGAAAACATTATCATATTGTCTAAAAAAATCCTTACAATATTTAAAGAATAATTATTTTATATCATTTATTTTAATATCGTCAATTTTATTTGCATTAATATTATTTGTTGATATTTGTAATAAAAGCAATGTTAATGATGAAAACGATACAGTAAATACATTTTTGACGATTCAAGTTGCTATATCAACTTTAATTATTACTTTTATGTCTATAGCTATGTCTTTTTTTAATGATAGTATTTATGGTGAAAAAATAAAAGATATAATAAAATTGAGAAAAGGAATTGTGTTTGATTTACAAAAAGTTGTAATCACATTATTATTGCTTTCTATATTTGAAACTATGTTTGTTTTTGTGCAAGATAAAATTTGCTTTTTATATTCATCATTATTTTTGTTGTTTTTATCAATAATTATAGGAATAATTATCTCTATACAAGATTTACCCATATGTTTAAAAAATGATAAAAGAATAATTAGACTACTGAAGAAGGCAAGAGAACATATTGTAATAGATAAAAAAATAAAACATTTAAAAAGCACAGATATCTATAACAATATGATGATAAACTTTGTTGTTGATAAGGGAATTGATAAAGCATATGAATTGCTAAAGATAAATGAGAATGATAAGGTGATGATTGATTATTTATTTACATTAATCATTAATAAGTTATCATTTTACAAAACATTTGATAATGATAAAAATAAATTAGAATTTGATTCATTTGCAAATGCAATAATGGATAATGTCAATTTACTATTTAATAGTGAAAAAGGTGATTTCTTAAAACAATTCGAGATAAAAAATATATCAGTTTATTTTGCAAAAATGTTATTTTTTATTCATGGCAATATTAATTTACTTGATGAAACAACTAAAAATAAATATGATGAAATATTTAGAATTTTGTTTTTATTCTTAATGATTCAAAATGAAAACAATGCAAATCAAAGTATTATTTTTGCTATCTATCAAAATCTTCTTTATATGACTTTATGCAAATGTGATTTATGGGTTGCTGAAATGATAAAAAAATCACTTTCACAATTTTCAGAAACTTTTGTCGAGTACAAATACACAAATATTTTATTTTCCGAAATAAGTTTTGTATTATTTAATCAAAAAATGTATGATAATTTAATACCAAATGACAAAAAAGATAAAATTGATAGTTTTATTACAGATGTAATTAATGGTACTTCATGGCTTTCAATGTTTAAAAGGCATTTACAAAGATACTCATTGAATTACATAGACTTACAAGAAAACATAGTTCCAGGATTATTAGATTATTCAATTGAAAATCACCCCAAGATGTGCGTTATTACAGATTCAAGTCTAGCAGAATGGTGGATAAAATGTTTGTTTTATTCGTCAAACTTATATAGATATAACTTTAGCTTTCTTGAAAATATTACGAATAAAGAGACATTAGTAGAATGCATAAAAATACTATTTAGTTATAGAGAAGATGAACAAAAGTATAATGAATACTTTAAAAGTTTTGAGGATTTTTTTAATTTAAAAAATAAATATATTAAGATAGTAAACAACAAAAATGGAGAATTAATATCTAAATTACAATATTTTTATGAAAAAGAAGAAAAGAATAAGATACAAAGTGATGCAAATAAGAATGATGTTGCTAGCACATTGAATCAATTATCGTTATTCTTAAAAGATGAAATAAAGAGGTATTTTGAAAAATTATCAAACAAAGATGATGGAATTGATTTGTCTAGAAAAAATGAAATTGGCTTTTATATAAGATGTGAAATGTTTGAATTAGATGAGTCAAAGGCTCTTTATTTAAATGTAATTAAGAACTTCATAGATGACCAAATTAGAAAGAATTACAATAGAGAACAATTCACATATTTGAGCTTTGATAATAGTTTAAAAACAGAAGACATGAAGAAGTTTTTAGAAATAAATCCAACCTTTGCAACTAATAAAATTATGAATTTTTTAAACTTTACTAAACAAATAGACCCGGAAATAAAAAAGCGGTGTATAGAATTAGATAAAAATATAAAGATTAAGGATTGTTCTTCTATTTTGCCCCTTTACTGTTACGGAAATGAAAAATCAGTGAAGATAAACTATGAAATTACAACATTTAAAATTGATTCATTATCTGACGACGAGTTATTAAGTGCACTTGATGAGTATAAAGATGGAAAAGGTACATATTTTTACCGGGGTATACAATATAGTTATTTAGAATTATTTGACATATTAAAGAATACATTGTTCACTATAAGATTATTTTATAAAATTGTCATTAATTATGATAAAGAAAATATATATGAATTTAATATAGATCTATGAGTAAATATTAAACAGAAGAAGGCTCTTTCAAATTATTAATGTTAACATGATTTTTTACTATATAAAATAAATTATATAGTA
>JALEMY010000087.1 GCA_022767485.1 Erysipelotrichaceae bacterium | reverse complement strand
ATTTCGCTTACATCTTGAGCATTACGAACAAAGGATGCACCAACAAAATCAACACCTGCACTAACAGCAAATTTTAAAAGTGAAGCATCTTCATGATTGATACATGGCATCGATGTTGTAATTGATGGAACGTTAACTAAGCAATTATCTTGAACTGTACCTGATTTTAATACTTCACATTCGATCGTTTTGTTTTCATTATTTTTTGATAAAACGCAAAGATGTGTTGATCCACTATTTAATAAAATTTCACAGCCAACATTGACATCATCAAATAAGCCAGGATAATTTATTGAAAATTCATGTCCACTTCCTAAAACTTCTTCGTTAGTATGGATGATTACTTTGCAGCCTTTAGCAAATGATTCTACATTGTTTTTAAAATAGTGAGTTTTAATTTTTGGTCCATATGTGTCTAACATTATAGATAATGCTCTATCATGAATAAGAGAAAGTCTTTTAATTGAATCAATGTATCTTTGTTGAACGTTTATTCCACCATTAGATAGATTTAATCTTGCAACGTTCATTCCTGATAAAAGCATTTGTTCAAGTACACTTTCAGATTCAGATTGTTGGCCAATCGTACAAATTATTTTAGTTTTATTTAACATTGTGTCTCTCCTTTATAATATTAAATAAGATGTTTGAATTGTTCTATTAATTCAACAGGTTTTTTCTTAGGTAGTTTATTAGCTTCATCGATGTCCATATGAGTTAATGTTTCGCCTTTAACGCCTACACAAACACCTGTTTTTCCCTCTTTTAATAATCTTACAGCATAATCTCCAAGACGAGCAGCTAAGATTCGATCAAATGCTGATGGTATACCACCACGTTGAATATGTCCTAAAACTGTAGCACGTGTTTCATAAGTTCCATCATCATTTAAAACCTTTTCGATATGATTTACATCGATTGTATGTTCACAAACAATAATGATACAATTTCTTTTTCCAGCTTTTTTTGCTTCATGAGCAACATTGATTATCTTTTCATCTGAATAATCTTCTTTGCATGTAATAACTTCTTCTGCTCCGCAAGCAATTCCAGCTCTAATTGCTAAATCAGGATTATATCTTCCCATAACTTCAACGACACTGCAACGATGATGTGAACATGTAGTATCACGAAGTTTATCAACAGCTTCAACAATCGTATTTAATGTTGTATCAAAGCCAATTGTATATTCTGTAGAAACGATATCATTATCGATTGTGCCAGGAACACCAATACATGGAATTCCTAGAAGTGATAATTTATAAGCTCCCATATATGTACCATCGCCACCAATACAAATTAATGCATCGATTTTATGCTTTTTTAATATTTCAACAGCTTGTAAACGTACACTTTCTTCTTTAAATTCTACAAAACGAGCAGAGCCTAAAATTGTTCCACCTCTTGAAGAAATATCACTTACGTCTTTACGATTAAATTTGATAAAATCTTCTTTGATAAGACCTAAATAGCCATCATTAATACCATATACTTCTATACCATAATAATTTGCAGAACGAACAATAGCACGAATTGCTGTATTCATTCCAGGAGCGTCACCGCCAGATGTTAAAACGCCAATTCTTTTAATTTCCATACTAATTTACCTACCTTACATTTTAATTTCTTTAATCTTTTCAATTATTTGATTTGCTTTTACTTCGTCATTGTAACTTAATTTATATAATTTTTTAAGTTCATCTAATGTGAATTCGCTACATAAAATAGTGGTTTTTTCATTTTGAATTCTTTGATCGAGGATGGTTAGTAAGATTTCATCTCTTGACCAAGTGGTAATGGATTCATTTCCTAGTCCATCTATGATAAGTATATCACTTTCAAGCACAATTTTTAAAGAGTTTGCATCAGTATTATTAAATTCTGCTTTTATATTTTGAAGAAGGGAAGAAAACTTTACAATTGCAACTTTATTTTTACTTAATAAGCCATAGGCTAAAGCTTTAATTAATTTTAGTCTAACTTTTGAGTTTTTAATAACTATAAAGTCACCACAAACTTTATTTCCTTTTAAAACACTAGCAATCTTATTTAAAAAACTATTGCCTAATAAATTTACATTATCAAATAAAAAGTCCATTTGGGTAGTTGACAAAAGTTCATTTTCATCAAAAGTTGTATACAGCAAGTTTTGTTTTCTTTGATAGTAATTTTCATATTGTTTACAAATAATAAAGCAATCGGTCAGTTGATTATCCATATCTTTTTTTAATTGATAAAAGTAACCTTTTGTTGAATGGTCGCATTCATTCATCGATTTGCATTTTTCACAATGCTTATTTATCTTTAAATATGAAAGAATCAATTCGTAATTTTTTCTTACATCTTCTTTACTTAAATTCAATTCATTAATGAGTTTAACTGCAATATTACTTTCATAAATTGAATCAAGAATCGGCTCGATATTGCTATCTTTAAATGATAAATTTATTTTTTCCATATTATACTCCCATCAATTTTTTTAGTTCATCAACTAGATCTTTATCAACTTCTTCTTTTTTATCTTCAATTTCTTGTGTATCTTTTTTTTCTTCTTTTTTATTATTATATGAATAATCTTTCATGGATTTTTTATTTTCAATATAACTTTTCATAGCTTTATTACGATTTCTAAAATAATTCATAGCATCGATGGTAGTAGATACATTATTTAATTGCATTTCCTCTATTACTTTAATGAAGTAATTTTTTGGATTTCCAATTGTTGACTTTCCATAAGTGAAATAATAATTAATCACGACATTTAAGACACCTTCGCTAATTTGATAGCGATCTAATAATTCGCTTATCATAGCACTTTCTCGAGGAAGTAAAGCACTTCTACCTGATAATTTTTTATAATAGCTTATCGAACGTTGCTCTTCAAATGTCCTTGCAATTTTATCATCGCCAGTTAACTCTTTTTCCTTTTTTTGAAATTTTAATTCAATGAAATCATTTAATTTATTAATGTCTAGTTTCATTTTATTATCAACATAAGTAAAAGAGTTTAAAATAGCATTTTCTATTTCATTGTAATTTAGTGAAAATAATTTTTTTACTCTGGCGATTTCTTTTTTATCGCTTTCACTAATTGCATTATCCACCATGGCAATCATAGGATATTTTTCAAAAAATTGCTTATAAAAATCATCTTCTTTAATCGGTGCTAAAACAGAAATATCTTCGATATCGACATATTCATCTTCATGAATGAGATTATTAATAAAATAATTGTTAACTTGTCTATAATAATTATCTTCAACGACCACTTGTAAATCCTTACTTAATTTTTCATCATTTAAAAATTCACTGGCACTTTTAGTTGGATATAAGACGAATAAAAAATCATTTGCATTTCTTTGGTTTGCTTTATAAGATAATAAACCACATTCTTTTAAATTTTCAATTGCGTGATTAAATTGATTTTCATCGCATTGTATTAATTTTAAAAGGCGAGATATAGTCATACTTGTTTTACTATATTTATTTAAGGAAGATTCCGATTCAAGTGTTAAATATAAACACATTGAAAAACTACCGATTATTGGTTGATATAAACGAATCAACACTTTATAATCTATAGAAAACTTCTCGTTTTTCTTAAAGTGAGATATTTTATAGGTATCTAATGCTCCAAAAGTATACATAATATCACAGCCCTTCTTGATGTTTTATTGATATTAATATGTTCTTTAATTGTACTATATTTTCTTGTTCATTGAAATGACTTTCGATAATAAAATTTGCTTTTTTAGCTTTTTGCTCATTTGTGAGTTGATTGCTTTCTAAAAATAACATATTTTTATATTCTTTAGGATTTCTTTTATATAAGGCTTCATGTCTTTGTGCGTCATCACAAAAAATAGCAATTGAATAATCAAATAAATATTGTAAATTACTTTCAAATAAAAGAGGAACTTCAACAAATGCTAATTGATGTGTATAAATTTCCTTTATTCTTTTTATTTTTTTTATAACAAAAGGATGGATGATGTTGTTTAATATTTTTATGTTATCAGCATCAAGCTTATTTTTTAAAGCATTTTTATCTAAGATTTGATCATTTACACAATTAAAAACCTTATTTATTTCATTTAAAATACCTTCATTTTCATAAGCTTCCTTAACGAAATCATCACAAGAAAATGTGTCATATTTAAAATGTTTATTTATCAATTTTAATAAATAAGATTTACCAGATCCAATACTTCCAGTTATGGCAATTAGCATATGTTACTCCTTTTGACAAAATGGACAATAATGTGTCCCTCTTTTTGCTACAAACGTTTTTATAATTAAATTATGGCAAACACAACATGGTGTATTTTCCTTACCATAAACTTTTAATTTGAGTTGAAATAAGCCATCAACCCCATGAGAACTTTGAAACGTTTTTACACTGCTACCACCATCTAAAATAGCAGCATTTAATATTTCAATACTCTTATCAATTATTTCTTGGCATTGTTTTAATGTTATATTGCACGCAGGATGCATTGGATTTATCCTTGTTGCAAAACATATTTCATCAGCATAAATATTTCCAATACCTGCTAAGATGCTTTGATCTAATAAAACGCTTTTAATAGGTTTATTTAAGTTATGTATTTTATCGTATAAGTACTTAGGATTTTTAACTTCAAATGGTTCTAAGCCAAGTTTATTTAATGGATATAAATCATAGATATTATCCTCTTTTTTAAAATAAAAGATTCTACCAAATTTTCTTACATCATGATAAATTAACACTTTATTTGAAGCAAAGGAAAACATGATGTGAGAGTGTTTATCAAATAAGTCTTTAGAAAATTTAAATTTTCCTTCCATCCTTAAGTGGATAAGCAAAGTTGAATTTGAAAGATTAACTATCAAATATTTTCCTTTTCTTGAAAATGAAATAATAGTTTGATTTTTTAAATTATTAATGAAATCATTTGATGAAATATTAGCTAAAATTTTTTCATAAAAAACATCGACATTAATTATCGTTTCGTTTAAATAATTTTTTTCTAAAACAGTTCTTACTGTTTCTACTTCTGGTAATTCTGGCATTATTTGGCCTCCAACCAATTGTTTCCAATTGCATAAGATACTTTAAGTTTTATCGAGTTGTTATCCAATATGTTTTCCATAATATTTAATATTTCGTCTTTTACATTTTCTATGATTTCTTCTTTTACTTCAAATATCAATTCATCGTGGATTTGGCAAATCATTTTGCATGAATCAACGTCAAGCGTTTTAAGATAATTGTCAACCTTTATCATTGCAAGTTTCATAACATCAGCAGCACTTCCTTGAATTGGCGTATTCATTGCAACTCTTTTACCAAATTCCTTTATGTTGTAGTTTGATGAGTGTATTTCATTGATTTCTCTTCTACGTTTAAGCATTGTTGTAACATAACCATTATCTTCACAAAACTTGATGTTTGAATCTAAAAATGTTTTAACTTTAGGAAATGTTTCAAAAAACTTATTTATGATTTCTTTAGCTTCGTTTAATGGTACATCGATTTGTTCAGAAAGACCCCATGTTGAGATACCATAGACAATACCAAAATTTGTAGCTTTAGCAATTCTTCTTTGAGAATCATTAACTTTGCTAATGTCAATATTGAAAATTTTTGCAGCTGTAGCTGAATGGATATCTAAATTGTTATTAAATGCTTCTAATAAGTTTTCATCCTGTGATAAATATGCTAAAATTCTAAGTTCAATTTGCGAATAATCTAGCGATAATATCTTATAGCCTTTAGGAGCAATAACAAGTTTTCTAATGATTTTTCTTTCATCATCACGTATAGATAGATTTTGTAAATTAGGTTGCGAAGATGAAAGTCTTCCAGTCATCGTAACAGCTTGATTGAACATTGCATGAATTCTATTATCTGAAAATTTGTATGCTTGGAAAGATTCAATATATGTATTTAATAATTTTGCGTATTTTCTATATGCTAATATTAGCGGTACAACCTCGTGAAGATTTTCAATTCTTTTTAAATCATCAGCACCAGTTGAACGTTTTTTATTGCATGGTAATTTCAATTCATCATATAGTAGTTCAGCTAATTGTTTAGGTGAATTAATATTGATTTCATGATTTACTATTTTATTGATTTGTTTTGAAATTTCTTGTAAACGAGAAGAGTATTCTTCATCAAGTTTTTTCAATAAATCAACATCGATTAATACGCCATTTAATTCCATATTAGCTAAGATTAAAGCTAAAGGTTGTTCAACATTAAATAATAGATTTTGATTATCGATATTTTTTATTTGTTCAATAATTTTGTTTTTAATTAGATAAGAAGCTTTAGCAATTTTGCATGCATGTGTTGCAAATTCTAAAATAGTAGCACTTTTATTTATCTTTTCTATAGGATAATCGTATTTTGTAAATATTTCTAAGTAGTCTTTAAAGTCTGCGTGAAGTAAATAAGAAGCTAAAAGAATATCAATACCAACATTTTGTAAAGTAATTCCAACTTTTTTTAAAGAAATATAAGCTTGTTTACTATCGAAAACATCTTTTTTAATATCTTTATTTGCAAGATAATCTATCAAATCAAAATCGAAGTATAAAAAGTCGATGGTAATATATTCTACTAAAATATCATTTGCTATGGCAATTCCTCTAATGTTTCCATAATGATAATTGTCATTATCGATATCGACATAAATCATTGAATTTTCCTTTAATAAATCCTTTGAAATTTTATCAACGATATTTAATTTCACATCAAAGTTTTTTTCTTCTTCGCCTTCTTGCGTATATTTTAAAAGAGATTTGATGTTATATTGTTTGAAAAATTTATTTAGGCCAATTTTGTCATATCCTTGATATGTATCATCTAATATTTTTAAATCAAGTGGTACATCAGTTGCGATAGTTGCAAGTTCATATGATAAATAAGCCATTTGCTTGTCATTGATTAATTTTTCTTGAACTTTTCCTGAAATACTATCGATATTTTGATAAATATTGTTTAAGGTACCATATTTTTCAATTAAATTAAAAGCTGTTTTTTCACCAATTCCTTTAACTCCTGGGATATTATCAGCGCTATCACCCATCAACGATTTTAAATCGATTATTTGACTTGGGGAAATGTTCATTGTTTCCTTTAAATGTTCTTTTGTAAATCTTTCAACTTCAGATAATCCTTTATGCATCATTAAAATGGTAACATTATCATTAATTAATTGTAACAAATCTCTATCTCCAGTATATATTTCCAGTTCTACATCATGATTTTTGGCATTTTTAGCTAATGTTCCAATAATGTCATCAGCTTCATATCCTTCGATTTCAATAGTTTTAATATTGCATAAATTTAAAAATTCCTTAATTGGAGCAAATTGCATTTTAAGTTCTATTGGGACTTCTTTACGATTGGCTTTATAATTTGAAAACTCTTGATGACGAAATTTTTTTCCAGGTGAGTCAAGAGCTACTAAAATATCATCAAAATTTTTTTCTTCTATTAGTTTTAAGATGATAGAGGAAAATAAATAAAGAGCATTAGTTGGAGTTGATGTAGTATTG
>JALEMY010000075.1 GCA_022767485.1 Erysipelotrichaceae bacterium | reverse complement strand
ATCATCTCTTTTCAGTTATATTATATCACAAATACCCGATTAAGAGAATAACAAAAGCAAAAAAATAAGATAATTATATTTCAAATTATCTTATTTTGATTTATTAAGTTTTAGTTTAATACCCAATAAAGCGTAAGAACCACTGCTCAAACTAGGTCTTTTTATTTTGAAAACTATTTATTATATATAAATAGTTATGATATAATAAAAAAAGGAGGAAAAATCATGGACAATATTGTTGAATTCAAGGATGTATCATTTGGTTATGATTCTTCAAATTTAGTTTTAAAAAACTTAAATTTTGCTATAAAAAAAGGTAAATATTATGTTTTATTAGGACATAATGGCTCTGGAAAATCGACAATTGCAAAATTAATTATTGGTTTATTAGAAGCAAATAGTGGCAATATTATTGTCGATAATAAGCAACTATCAGAACAAACAATAGATGAAATAAGAAATCACGTAGCGATTGTCTTTCAAAATCCTGATAACCAATTCATCGGTTCAACTGTTGAAGATGATATTGCCTTTGGTTTAGAAAATCGCTGTGTTGACTCTATTAAGATGCAAGATATAATTAATGAATTTGCCTATAAGGTTGGTATGATTGATTTTTTAAAGGAAGAGCCAACTTCATTATCTGGTGGTCAAAAGCAACGTGTTGCTATAGCTGGTGCTTTAGCACTTAATCCTGATTTGCTAGTTTTAGATGAGGCTACAAGTATGCTAGATCCACAAGGAAAAAAAGATATTATGAATGTTATCAAAAATATCAAAAATAATAATCCTAATATGTCTATTTTATCAATTACTCATCATATAGATGAAGCATTGAATGCTGATGAGGTTTTCATTTTAAATAATGGAGTTATATCTGCTTTTGGAAGTCCTAAAGATGTTTTGTTTAATAAAAAATTATTAGAAGAAAACTCATTAGTTCCACCATTTTTTATTGAGGTAATTGAAAAATTAAAGATGAATGGCATTAATATTGAAAAGTGTTATTCCTTGGAAGAGTTGGTGGATAAATTATGAAAATTGAAGTAAAAAATTTATCATATAGTTATAATAACAATGAATCTTATGCAATTAAAAATGTTTCATTAAATATTGATGAGGGGGAATTTATTGCGATTGTAGGACATACAGGAAGTGGTAAATCAACTTTTATTCAAAATTTAAATGGTTTATTGATTCCCTCTTCAGGCGAAGTACTAGTCGATAATTATGTTATTAAAAATAAAGCTAAAATAAAAGACATTAAGCAACTAAGAAAAAAAATCGGAATAGTATTTCAGTTTCCAGAATATCAATTGTTTGAAGAAACTGTAGAAAAAGATATTTTATTTGGTCCAAAAAATTTTAATCTTATTAATGAACAAAATTCAAATAGTATTGTTCGCGAAGTTTTAAAAACAGTAAATTTAGATGAATCATTTTTAGCTAAATCGCCATTTGAATTATCAGGTGGTGAAAAAAGAAGAGTTGCCATTGCTGGAATTTTGGCTTTTAATCCTGATGTTTTAATTGTTGATGAGCCAACAGCAGGGTTAGATCCAGTATCATCAAATAATATGATGGAATTATTTAAGTCGTTAAATGATAATGGTAAGACAATAATTCTTGTTACGCATCAAATGGATCATGTTATAAAATATGCAAGTCGAGTTATTGTTTTTAATAAAGGTGAAGTAGTTTTTGATAATACTCCTTTAAACTTATTTAAAGATGCATCAAACGTTAATAAATTAGGTATTGGATTACCTAATGTTATAAATCTTGTTGAAAAAATCAGCAAAAAATATCCGAAGATAAAAAATTATACTATCAAAACTATTGACGACTTTGTAAAAGCGTATAAGGATGTGATTTCTTTATGACGCTAGGAAAATATGTTAATAAGGATACATTTATTCATCGCCTTGATCCTAGAAATAAATTTGTTTTACTTTTTGTATTTATGGTAGTTATCTTTTTAATTAATCCATCTAAGGATAATTACGAGATTTTAGGTTGGATGAGTTACGCTTTGCTTTTAATCTTCTTTTTAGTGTTATACAAAGTAGCTAAATTGAAATTTTCAATGATTTTTAAGTCATTAAAGCCGATGTGGTTTATGATGTTATTTTTGTTTGTTGCTAATATGTTTATTTATAAAGAAGGCATATTATTGATAAATTGGTGGATTTTTAAAATTTATTTACTTTCTATAACGCAAACATTGAAAATAGTTATTAGATTAGCATTATTGATTATGCTTTCAACATTGTTTACTGCGACTACCAAGCCACTTGATATTACTGTGGCAATCGATGATTTATTTTCATGGTTAAAGATATTTAAAATAAATGTTCACATTTTATCTATGACAATATCAATTGCTTTAAGATTTATTCCAACTATATTGGATGAAACTTATAGAATTATGAAAGCTCAAGCATCACGAGGAGTCGATTTTAAAAATGGTAAATTTAAAGAAAAAATTGTAGCTATTACTTCTTTAATAATTCCTTTGTTTATTAGTGCGATATCACGAAGTGATGAACTTGCAAACGCGATGGAAGCTAGAAATTATAACCCACTTGCAAAACGAACTAGCTATCGTAAACTATCTTGGAACAAACATGATAGCATTACAATCATTGCTTCATTTATTATTTTAGCTATTTTTATCGTATTACCTATATTAATTGACAAGCAAGTATTTGGTTTATTACTATCTGATTCATGGTGGGTTAATATGATTAAAAATATAATTTCAATAATTTCAGGATGGTTTTAATATATGAAATATAAATGTGTTGTTAGTTACGATGGTTTTTCTTTTAATGGTTATCAAAAACAAAAACATGATAAAAACACAATACAAGAAACAATAGAAAATGTATTATCATATATTTTTAAAGAAAAGATTGTCATTTATGGTAGTGGTAGGACAGATAAACAAGTTCATGCTTTAGGCCAAGTCTTTCACTTTGAAAGTGATAAAATAATACCTTTAAAAAATGTAAAAAAAGCTTTAAATGAAATGCTACCAAATAGTATAAGAATATTAAAATGTGAAAAAGCTCATAACGATTTTCATGCTCGTTATTCATCTCATCAAAAAATATATACTTATAAAATTATTAATTCTAAAAAAGAAAATGTTTTTAAAAGTCGATATTATACTTATGTATTTGAAAAAATTGATATTGATTTATTAAAAAAAGCTAGTATGCTTTTTGTTGGAGAACACAACTTTAAAAATTTTACAACAAATAAAATTGAAGAAGTACAATCATTTACAAAAACAATTTATAATGTTGATGTAAAAAAAAATAAAGGATGTATCAATATTATCTTTCAAGGCTCTGGCTTTTTGCGCTATCAAGTAAGAATGATGGTAGGGGCTTTACTAGTTGTTGCCACTAATAAAAAAGATATTGATTTTATTGTTCATTTATTGAATGAAAATGTTGATGAAAAGTGCTCTTATAAAGCACAACCACAAGGCTTGTATTTAACAAAAGTTGTATACTAAAGGAGACTGTATGACATATAAATATTTTTTCTTTGATTTTGATGGAATGCTATGTGATTCATATCCCCATATTTCACGTGCGTTATATAAAACACTACTTTCAACAAGAAAAAGTGAAATTAGTGAAAAAGAAGTATTTGATTATTTAAAAATTTCTTTTGCTGCTGCATTTGAACATTTTAATGTTACAGAAGAAGAAAAAGAAATATTTTATTCATATCATCATGATATCAATTTCAAACCTGAAGTCACACTATTTTTACCTATTGAAAATCTTTTAAAAAATATTATTGCCAGTGGTGGAAAAAACTTTATTTATACAAATAGAGGAGAAACATTATACGATTATTTACAAAAATTTAACATTTCTTCATATTTTACAGATATAATAATTAAAGCAAATAAACCAGACCCAACCGACTTATTAAAAATGATAGAAAAGCACAAATTAAACAAAGATGAGTGCGTTGTAGTAGGAGATCGCTTTTTAGATGTAGAAGGAGCATACAATGCTAAAATAGATGGTATTTTATATGATGTAGATTCAAGAATATTTTTTCATCATGCAACACATGTTATAAAAAGAATTAATGAATTATATAATTTTATCGATTTGCCTTATAAGTTGAAAAATAATTATCACACACATACTGCAAGATGTAATCATGCTATTGGACTTGATGAAGAATACGTTATAGAAGCTATAAAAGCTGGCTATCAAACACTAGGTTTTTCAGATCATATCATGATTCCTGATTTAAGAAAAAATGAAGCTTATTTTGAAGATATAGCACTTTTAAAGGAAAAATATAAGGATCAAATTGATATTAAAATTGCTTTAGAAGTAGAATATTATCCTTATTATTTGCCATATTACCAAAAATTGCTTGACAGCAATCAAGTTGATTACTTAATTTTTGGAAATCATGGGTATTTACCAATTGATAAAAAAACAAGAGATAAACAAATTTGTTTTACTGATTCATTTACTGATGAAAATATATTACAATTATATTATGAATGTTTAAAAAACGCTGTTGAAACTAAAATGTTTAAATACATTGCTCATCCAGATTGCTTTTTAAAAGGCTATCAAAAATGGGATGATAAAGCAATCGCATTGACGCATAAAATTGCAAAATTAATTCAAGATAATCATTTATATGCTGAATTATCAGGCTCTGGTTATCGTTCAAGAAGAAGGATGGTATATAACAATTTATCGTTACCTACATATCCTTTTAAAGAATTCTTTAGGATTTTATCTACTTATGATATAAAGTTTGTCATTGGTTGTGATGCTCACGCACCAAACCAATTAGACGATATTGCTGTAAAATATCTATGCGATATGGCTAAAGAATTAAATTTAAATGTTGTTTATGAAATAAATGATTTAAAAGGAGGAGTTAATAATGGATAAATTAATGATTGATCGTTTGGAAACAGTGCTTGCCCGTTATATGCAAATTCAACATGATTTGGAAGATGATAATGTTATTGCTGATATTAAAAAATACACGGCATTATCTAAGGAAGCAAGGCAACTTGAAGAAACTACCAAAGCTTATATAGCTTATAAAAATGCCCAAAAAACATTACAAGAAGCCAGGATATTATCTCATGAAAGCGATATGGAACTTGTAATGATGGCTCAACTTGAAGAGGAAGAATCACTAAATAAAATGGCAGAACTTGAGGAAAAACTAAAAGTTTTACTATTACCAAAAGATCCAAATGACGATAAAAACGTAATTATGGAAATTCGTGGTGCTGCTGGTGGCGATGAAGGAAATATTTTCGCTGGTGATTTATTTAGAATGTATTCAAGATATGCTGAACAACAAGGATATCGTATTGAAATAAACGATTCTAATGAAACAGAATTTGGTGGTTATTCTTTGATTTCTTTTATGATTGTTGGCGATGGCGCTTATAGTAAGTTTAAATATGAATCAGGAGCTCATCGTGTGCAAAGAGTTCCCCGTACGGAAGCACAAGGTAGAATTCATACATCGACTGCTACTGTGTTAGTTATGCCAGAAGTTGATCTTGGCGATACATCATTAAAAATGGAAGATGTCACAATCGAAGTTTATCGTTCAAGTGGTGCCGGTGGACAACATATTAATAAAACTGAATCTGCTGTTCGTTGTATTCATGAACCTACAGGAATAATAGTCGCTTGTCAAGATGGCAGAAGTCAACACGCTAACAAAGAAAAAGCTTTGCAAATATTAGCTGCAAAAGTACAAGATTATTATGTTTCTCAAGCAGAAGAAAAATTAGGACAAGAAAGAAAAATTAAAATAGGATCTGGAGAACGTTCAGAAAAGATTAGAACGTATAATTATCCACAAAATCGTGTTACAGATCATCGAATTGGTTTTACTATTCAAAAATTAGATCGTGTAATGGAAGGTGAACTTCAAGAAATTATCGATGCTTTAACCAATGAAGAACAAAAAGAAAAATTAGAGGCTGAAATGTAATATGAAATATACATATTCTAAGTTTATTAGAGATCTTGAAAAAAAAGTAGATGAAGCATCTTTAGAAGTTCATAGTGTGAAATGGTTATTTTTTAATAGCGAATATTTTTGTGGTTATTCGCATTTAAATGATGAAGTGGATGAAAAAACTCTGAACGGCTTTAGCAAGATGATAGATTTATATATAAACGATAATATCCCACCACAATACATTTTAAATAAGGCGTTTTTCTTTAATTATTCTTTTTATGTAGATCAAGGATGTTTTATTCCTCGATGTGAAACTGAACAACTTGTTGAAGAAACAATTTATCGCATTGATGATATTATGGAAAGTAAAAAAGAAATTAAAATTGCTGATGTTTGCTGTGGTTGCGGCGCAATTGGTATCACATTAAAAAAAGAAATAGAAAACAGCACTGTATTTATGTGTGATGTTTCAAAAGATGCAATAGCGATAAGTAAAAAAAATGCATTAGCATTAGATGCTAATGTTGAAGCTGTTGTTGGAGATTTTATTCAACCTATACTTGACAGAAAATTAAAATTCGATGTTTTAGTATGTAATCCACCATATATTAAAAATGATGAAAAATTAAGTTCTATTGTTGTTGATAATGAGCCAAATATCGCCTTGTTTGGTGGCAAAGATGGCTTGGATTTTTATCGAAAAATCATTGATCATTTCGATGAAATAATTTTACCAAAAGGTTTTATGGCTTTTGAATTTGGTTATGATCAAAAGGAATTATTAGAACAATTAGTTAAAGATAAATTACCATATAAATATGAGTTTTTAAAAGATTATAATCATTTATATCGAATGTTATTTATTTATAAAGATTGATGGTGTTAATTATTTGTAATTTCTTTTATTGCGGTTGCTTATTACTTGATCTTGTGCAGCTTTAGCAAGCATAAATTGTCCAACGCTTTCTAAAAAATTACCAAGCGAGTTAACTTGATCAATACTTAAATCTTGACTGATGATAAAACCGATAATTGAAGATATAATTGCAAACTCATTTCCAGTAAAGGAAAAAAGATAGTCTGAAAGACTTTTATAGTCATTATTAATAAATTGATGCATAGAATCATTCAAGATTTATCTTCCTTTACCAAATAAATAATGCTAAAATAAATAAAAAGGTGTATGACAATGGAAGAAAAGAAAAAGAAATTTTACGAATTAACAGAAGAAGAAAGAAAAATTAAAAATCATGAAACTTGGCTTAAAATAAAACCATATATTAAAAAAGTATTGATTGCAACTTTTTGTATTGTTGTTTGCTTATTGATGGTTTTTGCATTTTTTAGTGGTATGTTTGCTTCAGGAAACAATACGTCTGAATGTATTAAGTTTTCATCTTTATTTCATTAGCAGCTTGGCTGCTTTTTTTTATAATTTTATCAATTATACCATATTTAAGTGCTTCATTAGCGTCCATAAAATAATCTCTTTCAGTATCATGAATGATTTTTTCTATACTTTGACATGTATTTAATGCTAGTATTCTATTAATTTTTTCTTTTAGCTTTATTATTCTTTTTGATGCTATTTCTATGTCACTTGCGACACCACTAGCCCCACCGCTTGGTTGATGAATCATGATTTCAGAATTTTCTAAGGCGAATCTTTTTCCTTTTTTTCCTCCAGAAAGCAAAAATGCTCCCATAGATGCTGCCATACCTACACATATAGTTACGATATCGCAATTTATATATTGCATAGTATCATATATTGCCATCCCACTGGTGATAGAGCCACCAACACTATTGATATATAATTGAATATCTTTATTTGCATCTTTACTTGATAAATATAGTAGTTGAGCAATTATGTTGCTAGCAGTTATATCATCAATTTCCCCGGTTAACATAATTATTCTTTCTTTTAATAATAATGAATAAACATCATAATGCCTTTCTCCATCGTGAGAGATTTCTATTACTGTTGGAATATGTGTCATACTTTCCCTCCTAAAGTAAAGTATGCCCAAAACAAGTAAAATATACGTTTATTAATAAAAATAATATTTTTATTATTTGTTCGTGAAAAAAAAGACACATAAAAAATAAAAAAGATTGCATGTTATTTTGCTGTAAATTATAATATGATTGTAGAAGTGGGCATTTTGCCCACAAAAGGAGATTATACAAATGAGTAAAAAAACAATTACAGATTTAAAAGAACTTAAGGGGAAAGTTGTTTTTGTTCGTGTTGACTTCAATGTGCCTTTGAAAAATGGCGTAATAAACGATGACAACAGAATTGTAGCAGCATTACCTACAATTAATTATTTAAGAGAAAAGGGTGCTCGTGTTGTTTTATTTTCACATCTTGGAAAAGTTGACCACAAAGATCCAGTTAAATGTGCTGAAAATAAAGCAAAGAATGATATGAAATTCGTAGCTCCACGTCTATCACAATTATTAGGTGAAGAAGTTGTTTATGTTCCTGAAACACGTGGAGAAGTATTATCACAAGCTGTAAAATCATTAAAAGATGGGCAAGTATTATTAATGCAAAATACTCGTTATGAAAAAGGCGAAAGCAAAAATGATTTAGATCTTGCATCATATTGGGCTTCGCTTGCTGATGTCTTTGTAATGGATGCTTTTGGAAGCGCTCATAGAGCACACTCTTCAACATATGGAGTCCCAGAAATTTTAAATTCACAAGGCAAAGAAACTGCTCTTGGCTTTTTGATGCAAAAAGAAGTTGAAGGTTTAAATCGTTGTGTTAATATTACTGATGCTGATCGTCCTTTTGTAGCTATATTAGGAGGAGCAAAAGTATCAGATAAAATCTTAGTCGTAGAAAAACTAATCGAAAAAGCTGATAAAGTATTAATTGGTGGTGCTATTACTTGTACATTCTTAAAAGCACTTGGCAAACCAGTTGGTAATTCACGCTATGAAGCAGATCAATTAGATTTCGCATTAAGATGTGTTGAACTTGCTAAAGCAAAGAATAAATTAGTTTTACCAATTGACCATATTGTTGCTGATGACTTTGCAATGCCACTTGATGTTCGTGTTACAACTGGCGTTGAAATTAGTGATGGTTTTGAAAGATTAGATATTGGACCTAGAACTCGTCTTTATTATAATGATATTTTACAAAATGCTAAAACAGTATTTTGGAATGGACCTATGGGTGTATTTGAAAATCCATTATTCGCTGAAGGAACAAAAGCAATTTGTGAAACATTAACTAAATTAACAAGAGAAAAAGGAGTATTTACTGTAATTGGTGGTGGAGACTCTGCATCTGCTGCTTCTCAAATGGGCTATAAAGAAGGATTCTCTCACGTATCTACAGGCGGAGGAGCTTCTCTTGAATTAATTCAAAACGAAGGTCATTTACCTGGAATTGATGTAATTGCTGATAAGTAATAATAGGTGTTTTCTATGAGAAAAAAAGTTATTGTTGGCAACTGGAAAATGAATCATTGCCGTAATGAAGCAAGCGAATTCGTTTCAGGTATTAAAGATGAAGTAAAGATTGCAAAAAGTCACAACATTTTAATTGGTATTGCTCCAACATATATGTCATTAGATGTTGTTTCTAAGAAAAAACCTGCTGGTTTAATATTATCTGCTCAAAATGTTAATGAACATGCATCTGGCGCATATACTGGAGAAGTTTCAATATCTATGCTATCTGAAGTGAAAGGCTTAACTCATATTATTATAGGACATTCTGAAAGACGCCAATATTATGGGGAAACAAATGAAAGATGCAATGCTAAAATGCTTGCTATGCAAGAGGCAAATTTAACTCCTATTTATTGTGTTGGTGAAACATTGGAACAATTTGAAGCTAATCTTACAAAGAAAGTTATCAAAGAACAAGTTGTTACTGGACTTGCAAATTTGTCAGCTGAATTTGTAAGCAAAATGATCATTGCATATGAACCAGTTTGGTCTATTGGAACTGGAAAAAATGCTTCGAAAGAAATCGCTCAAGATATTTGTTGCTTTATTCGTAAGGAAATCTCTAAATTATATGGAAAAAGAGTTGCTAATAAAGTGATTATTCAATATGGAGGTTCGGTAAAACCAAATAACGTTAAAGATTATTTGACTCAACCTGATATTGATGGTGCTTTAGTTGGTGGTGCTTCTTTAAAAGCTTCGACATTTATTGAATTAATTTCAAATTTATATTAAAAATATTTAAAACCACATAAAATATGCTTTTACTCACATATTTTATGTGGTTTTTTTTATTTTATAAACTTTACAATATCACTCATGTGTAGTATAATCTAATAGCAATTTTAAAGGCCTTATTCTTATTATTTTACCATTTGAATCATGTTTTAAAAAATCGTTAGGCAAATTTTAAGAATTTTTAAAATAAAATTGTATAATATATACAAAGGGAGAGATCAAAATGCGTGATATTTTTCTTTATGATAGTAAAAGTAAACAAGTTTTAAAACTAAATCCAATAGAAAAAGGAAAAGTGTCGATTTATTGTTGTGGCCCCACTGTATATAATCATGCTCACATTGGCAACGTAAGGCCAATGGTTGTTTTTGATAATTTACGTCGCTTGTTAAAAGAAGTCGGCTATGATGTATTATTTATATCTAATTATACGGATGTAGATGATAAGATTATCAATGAAGCTATTAAGGAAGGATGTAGTGAAGCGCAAATTACACAAAAATATATTGCTGCTTATGAAAAATTGCGTGAAGACATGAATGCTCCACTTCCTGATAAGACACCAATGGTAACTAAATATATGGAAAAAATAATCGATTTCATCAATGTTTTGGTAGAGAAAGATTATGCTTATCAAGTTGATGGGGATGTATATTTTAGTGTTTCTAAAATACCATCATATGGTTGTATTTCCAATAGAAATATCGATGATTTACTTGTTGGAGCTCGTATTGAAGAAAACGATAAAAAAAGAAATCCTTTAGATTTTTGCTTATGGAAAACAACAGGAATTGGAATCAAATGGGATTCTCCATGGTCAAAGGGAAGACCAGGATGGCATACTGAATGTGTCGCAATGATCAATGACATTACTTCTTCAACTCATGTAGATATTCATGGTGGAGGAATGGATTTGAAATTTCCACATCATGAAAATGAGGAAGCTCAAGCTTATGCCTATTGCAATCATTCATTAGCTAGCATTTGGATGCATAATGGTATGGTTAACATCAACAATGAAAAAATGTCAAAATCATTAGGGAACTTTATTTTAGGAAAAGATTTAATATCTCAATATGGTGGACAAATAGTTCGTTGGGTAATAAATTCCACTCATTATCGTGCGCCTATTAATTTTACTGATGAGATTTTCACCTCTGCTAAAAGCGAGTTAAATAAAGTTTATTTTTCGTTGAAACAAGCATCCATAAAGCTTGATATTAACGATGCTTTTGATGATTTGGAAAATGAGAAATTCATGGATGATTATTTATCATGTCTTGCTAATGACTTGAATGTTTCAGATGCGATGACAGTTTTATTTAATGCTGTTAAAGAATTAAATCAACTAATTCGTGCACGCGATGTGAATTATAAAGCTGTTTCACAATTATTTAATACGATTAATCATATGCTTGATTTAATTGGTATTTATCCTTATAGCAAAAAATTAACAAAAGAAGAAAAAGAAATTTACTATGCTTGGCAAAATGCCAAAGACAGCAAAGATTATTCTAAAGCGGACGAATTAAGAAATAAATTAATGGAAAAAGGAATTTTGTAATATGGAATACATTTTTGGGAAAAATACAATCGATTCCTTTATTGATGGTGACTCTATTATTGAAATCTTTATTTTAAAAAATTTCACTGATGAGAAATTGCTAAAAAAAATTAGACAAAAAAATATAAAAGTTAGTGTAAGAGATAGAATCTTTTTTGAAAAGATAGCTCAAAATGGAAAACATCAAGGAATTATTGCCTCAATTAAAGAGTATAAATATGCGTCATTATCAGAAATTATTGAAAATGGAAAAAAGACTAATTATCCATTAATCGTTGCTTTAGATGGCATTGAAGACCCTCACAATGTCGGTGCAATTATTAGAACATGCGAAGCATTTTCTGTATCAGGTATTATTATTTTAAAGCATAATTGCTGTCCAATTAACGCTACAGTTGCAAAAGTATCAACAGGAGCAATTGCTAATGTTAAAATAGCACAAGTAACCAATTTAACGAATGCATTAAAGGAATTAAAAAATAATGGCTATTGGGTATATGCGGCAGAAGCAACAAATAGCCAATCATACACTAAATATGATTATAAATCTCCTACAGTTCTTGTTGTTGGCTCAGAGGGTCATGGAATTTCAAGACTTGTAAAACAACAAGCTGATTTCAATATAGCTATCAGCATGACTGGAAAAGTAAATTCGCTAAATGTATCTGTAGCAACAGCAATTTTACTATCGCATATTTCATTAAAACAAAATATATCAAAGGAATAGAAAAATGTCCCGAAATAAATTAGACGAAATTGAATTATTAAAAGAAAAAATTGAAAATGAGAATAAAGAAAACGAATCATATGTTTTAGTATTTATCAAAAAATATGATAACTTAATTAATAAAGTTTCATATAAAGTTAAAACTAAATGTTCTAAATTAGAATTTGATGATGTAAAACAGCAAATTATTTTAGTTTTATTGTCCAATGTTAAAATGTTTGACGCTTCAAAAAATGCTGCTCCTAGCACTTATTTTACTAAAATAGTATTCAATGCTGCTAGCAACATTGTGAAGAAATATTGGCAAATAAAAAATAAAGCAAATATAGAATGTGTTTCTATAGATTCGCTTATAAAAGAGGATGATGATGGGCATTTTATTGAATTGCTTTCAAATGAAACAACTAGCCCATTACAACCAGAAAATTATTACATTCAATGTGAATTCTCAGAAAAGTTAAACATGCTTTTACATTCTCTTTCAGAATTTGAAAGAAATGTATTTAAACTTTATTTGGCAGGAAAAGATATCGATGAAATAGCTATTATCATGAAAAAGAATAAGAAAACGATATATAATGTTCTTGCAGCCATCAAAAGTAGAATTAAAACGCATTATTAGTAGTTTAAGCCACTTTTGTGGCTTTTATTGTATGTTTTAAAATTAGTATTTGACTAATTAGGTCTTGAGTAGTAAAATAACATAGATGGAGTGTGAAAAAATGCGTGAGAAGATAATTTTGGTATGTACAGAGTGTTTGTCTCGTAATTATACAACTTCAAAGAAAAAGGCAGGATCTACACAAAGAATGCAAATAAGTAAGTTTTGCCCTAAATGTAATAAGCATACAATTCACAAAGAAAGTAAGTAGGAGGGATTTCCATGGGATTTTTTAAATGGTTAGGAAAAGGTTGCAAATTAAGTTTCCTTGCAATAGTAAACTTTCTAAAAGGTGTTGTAAGAGAAATAAAAAGAATTCGTTGGCCAAATAAGAAAGATATGTTCGATAATACAGTTACGGTTATCGTTTTTTCTGCTTTCTTTGCTTTGTTCTTTAGCGCATGCTATACAATTGGTCATGCAGTTTTGACAGCTTTAGGTTATTTTTAATATTTTGGAGAGTAATAATTTATGGTTAATTTAGAAAAAAACTGGTATGTAGTTAACACATATGCCAGTCATGAACAAAAAGTTAAGGATAATATTATTAGACGTATTGAATCAATGAATATGCAAGATTTCATCTTTAGAGTTATTGTGGCTTCATATGAAGAACCTGTAAAAAAAGATGGAGTTATTGTGCCTGGAAAATACAAAACAAAAAATATGTATCCTGGATATATTTTCATTGAAATGATCATGACTGATGAAGCTTGGTATGTTGTACGTAATACCCCAGGCGTAACAGGATTTATTGGATCTTCTGGTAAAGGAACGAAACCTTTCCCTGTTTCTGCAATCGAAATGGAATCGGTATTAAAACGTGTAGGTTTGAGTGAAAACACTTCAACAAGTGAATACAAAGTTGGCGATACAATCCGTATTATTAATGGACCATTTATCGATCAAGTATGCGTAATTGATGCTATCGATAGTGAAAAAAGCTTACTATCTTTCAAAACAATTATTTTTGGAAGAGAACAAACTATTCAAGTTTCTGCTAGCGATGTAGAAAAATATTCATAAAAAGTGATGGAAATCACTTTTTTAATTGCAAGAAAAATTCGATAAAAAAATTCTTGCATTATAAATGTGATTATAGTACAATAGTAAAGCGTATGTATACACGTGTACGCGTACGTGTACTTTGCGTCGTAGTGGAAGAATCATAGATTCATTATCACCACGACACGAACACAATATAAGGAGGAAATGCTCGTGAGTAAGAAGATCGCAAAGGTAGTTAAACTACAAATTCCTGCAGGCCAAGCCAAACCAGGACCAGCACTAGCATCTGCTGGAATTATGATGCCAAAATTCTGTTCTGATTTCAATGCTAAAACAGCTGATAGAGCAGGAGAAGTTGTTCCAGTAATCATTACTGCTTATGAAGATAAGAGTTTCGATTATGTATTAAAAACAACACCAGCTACTTTTAAATTAAAAGAAGCAGCTAAAATTAACAAAGGTTCTGCTACACCTAATTCAGTTAAAGTTGGAAAAGTTACAAAAGCACAAATCAAGGCAATTGCTGAGTATAAAATGCCTGATTTAAATGCTAATGACATTGAAGCAGCTATTAAAATCATCGAAGGTTCAGCTAAATCAATGGGTCTTGAAATTGTTGATTAATAGGAGGATTAAACAATGGCAAAATTTGGAAAAAAATATATCGAAGCAGCTAAATTGATTGATTCTACTAAATCATATGCAGTTTCTGATGCTTTAGCATTAGCACAAAAAACTTCAATTACTAAATTTGATGCTTCAGTTGATGTTTCATACAATCTAAACATTGACCCACGTTATGCAGATCAACAAATTCGTGGAGCTATCGTTTTACCAAACGGAACGGGAAAAACTAAAGTTGTTCTTGCTATTACTGATAAAGTAAAAGAAGCAACAGAAGCTGGCGCAGATTTCGTTGGTGGAAAAGAAATGCTTGATAAAATCAAAAACGAAAACTGGTTTGGATTTGATGCAATTGTAGCTACACCTAATATGATGGGTGAACTTGGAAAATTAGGACGTATTTTAGGTCCTAAAGGATTAATGCCAAACCCAAAAACTGGTACTGTAAATCCTGATATTGCTAAAGCAGTTAAGGAAATCAAGGCTGGTAAAGTTGAATATCGTGCAGATAAACAAGGAAATATTAACGTTTCAATTGGTAGAGTATCATTCTCTGCTGAAAAATTAGAAGAAAACTTTAAAGCATTAAAGGACGCTATTATGAAAGCTAAGCCTTCAACTGTTAAAGGTGCTTACATTAAAAATGTTGTTGTATCTTCAACAATGGGACCTGGTGTAAAAGTTGATTATTCTAATTTCTAATAAAATTTAAAAATTAAATTGGTTCTTCCAATACGCCCAAGACAGCAACTGCAATTTATGCTTAATTCGTTGCCGAGGAATATGAAAAGACAAACAAGAAATTTTAATTCTTAATGAGTTTTCTATAATATATAGGCGCGTATTGTTAAAAAAATAACAGGAGGTGCGATGAATGAACGAAAAAAAGATTGCTTTAAAAGCACAAACCGTTTCAGACATTGGCGCTGTAATGGATGCCTCTCAATCATTCGTAGTTGTTGAATATAGAGGTTTATCTGTTGCAAAGCTAACTGAACTTCGTCGTAGTATTGCAAAACAAGGTGGCAAACTTACAGTTTATAAAAACGGCCTTGTTTCAAGAGCTGCTAAAGAACGTGGTTATGAAATGGATGATATTCTTGTAGGTCCAAACGCTTTCGTTTCATGTGTTGATGATCCAGTAAGCGTACCAAATCTACTAGTAAAGTTTTCTAAGAAAGCTAAACAATTAGTTATCAAAGGTGGAATCGTAGAAAACAAAGTTTTAAATGCTGATGAAATGGTTAAAGTTGCAAACTTACCAACAAAACCACAACTTATCAGTATGTTCATTGGTGCTATTATGTCACCAGTTAGTAAATTTGCTGTTGCATGTAATGAAATTGCAAAAGCAAAAGAAAATGCCTAATTATATATTATAGGAGGAAATTAAAATGGCAAAAGTTACAGTTCAAGATATTATTGATACATTAAAGGAAATGACTATCCTTGAAGTTAATGATTTAGTAAAAGCAGTTGAAGAAGAATTTGGTGTTACTGCAGCAGCAGTAGCAGCAGCTCCAGTTGCAGCAGCAGCTGAAGAAGTACAAGAAGGACCAAAAGAAGTTACAGTATTCTTAAAATCTGTTGGAGCTTCTAAGATTCCAGTTATCAAAGCAGTTCAAGCTATCACTGGTTTAGGACTTCTTGAAGCTAAGAAATTATGTGATGCACTTCCAGCTCCAATTAAAGAAAAGATTTCTCCTGCAGCAGCTGAAGAAATTAAAAAGCAATTAACAGATGCTGGTGCTGAAGTTGAAGTTAAATAATTTAGCATTAGTTAAGTAATTTTTTAAATAACCTGCTTATTGAAAGAGATTTCTATAGGCAGGTTTTTGCCTATTTTTTAAGGAGTAAAAAAATGAGCCATTATTATGAATTAGATGAAGATTTAAAGGAAAATAAGAGAAAGTTAATATTATATATTAATGGTCAAGAATTGCCTTTTTATAGCAATAGTGGGATTTTCTCAAATACCAAGATTGATTATGGCTCATTTATATTTTTAAAAAGATTGTTGATTGAAGGTAGCGTTGACTCATTGCTGGATGTTGGTTGCGGTTATGGAGTGTTAGGAATTACTTTATCGATATTTAAACAATGTCAAAGTGTTGATATGGTTGATATTAACCCTCGTGCAATAAAATCTTGTAAGGAAAATATAGATTATTATCATTTAAATAATGCTAATTGCTTTGTAAGTGATTGCTTAGATAATGTGAAAAAAACATATGATCGAATTGTTATTAATCCACCAATTAGAGCTGGGAAAAATGTTATCTATAAAATGTTTGAACAAAGTTTCAAATATTTAAATGATAAGGGCGCTTTATATATTGTAATAAAAAAAGATTTAGGTGCTTTAAGTGCCATAAAAAAACTTCAATCAATTTTTAAAAATGTAGAAGTATTATTAAAAGATAAAGGATACTACGTTATAAAATCCTTTAATTAGTAATTAGTTTGATATTTTCTAGCTTATGCTAGTTAATATATATATTTTATAAGGGGTGAAACAATGATTAAAACTACTTATGAAAAGCAAAAGAATAATCCAAATAGACGTAATTTCGCAAAAATTGGTGGAACTTTTTCTCTTCCAAATTTAATCGAGATTCAGACTTCTTCTTTTGATTGGTTTTTAAAAACAGGATTAAATGAAGTGTTTAATGACATTTTTCCAATTGATAATGGAAAAGGCTTATCACTAGAATTTATTAATTGTTTCTTTGAAGAACCAAAGTATAGCGAAATCGATTGTAAAAATAGAGATATGGATTTCTCTAGACCTTTACGCGCTGAGCTTCGCTTAAATAATAATCAAACTGGAGAAGTGCAAGTAAATAAAGTCTATATGGGTGATTTCCCTATGATGACTGATACTGGTACTTTCATCATTCATGGTGCTGAAAGAGTTATCGTATCACAAATTGTCCGTTCTGCTGGATCATATTTTTCAAAACGTGTAGACACTAAAAATGGTAAATTATTATATGGTGGAGATTTGATTCCAAGTCGTGGAACATGGCTTCAATTTGAAACTGATGCTAAAGATACTATCATTACACGTATTGATAAAAACCGTAAGGTTTATGCTTCAGTATTATTGAGAGCTTTAGGTCTTGAAACTAAAGAAGATATTGAACAATTATTTGGTAAGAATGCATTAATTGACAATACTATCGAAAAAGACAAGACAGATAAAGACAATGATAACATTAATTTTACACGTAAAGCTTTAATAGAAATTCATTCAAAATTAAGACCAGGTGAACCAATCACAGAACATGGTCCAACAACTTTGATGATTCAAAGATTTTTTGATGGAAAAAGATATGATTTAGGCGCAGCTGGTAGATTTAAATTAAAACAAAAATTAGGCGTTTATAATCGTTTAATTGAAACATGGATTGCTGAAGACTTGATCGATTGCAATGGTGAAGTTATCTATAAAAAAGGTACTTTCATGTCAAAAGATAAAGTTACAGCACTTCAAAATATGAAGTTTTTTGAAAATGGAGCACATAAATATACTGTTAAAGTTAATAAGGATTTTGGCGATTATGACACTGTTAATATCGTATATGTATATGCTGATGAAGAACATAAACGTAAAGTTAAAATTATCGGAACTGATTTAACTATCGATGTTAAACATGTTACTATTCCAGATATTTATGCTTGTTTTTCATACCTTTTAACACTAATGAATAATGTTGGTGATACAGATGATATCGACCACTTAGGTAATCGTAGAATTCGTTCAATTGGTGAATTATTACAAAATCAATTTAGAATTGGTTTAAGCAGAATGGAAAGAAGTGTTAAAGAAAGAATGTCTATTACTCAAACTGATAATATGACACCTACAAATTTAATTAACACAAGACCATTAACTTCAGCAATTAAAGAATTTTTCTCATCATCGCAATTATCACAATTTATGGATCAAACTAATCCTTTAGCAGAACTTACAAACAAACGTCGTATTTCTGCATTAGGACAAGGTGGTATCACACGTGAAAGAGCAACATTTGATGTTCGTGACGTTCATTATTCTCATTATGGTAGAATATGTCCAATTGAAACTCCTGAAGGTCCAAACATTGGTTTAATTAACTACATTGCATGTTATGCAAAAATTAATCAATATGGCTTTATCGAAACTCCATATCGTAAAGTAAAACATGAAAATGGTAAAAATATCGTATGTGATACAGATGTAGTTTATCTTTCAGCTGATGAAGAAAAAGATTACATTATCGGTTCTGCTACATTTAAATTAAACCGTGAAACAGGTGAAATATTAGATGAGAAAGTTGTTTCTCGTTTTCATGGAGAAGATATTGAAGCATTCGCTAAAGATATCGACTTTGTCGATGTAGCACCTCGTCAAGTAATTTCAATTCCTACAGGATTAATTCCATTTATTGAAAACGATGACTGTGCACGTGCGATGCTTGGTGCTAACATGCAACGTCAAGCAGTACCTTTATTAAGACCACAGGCACCATTTGTTGGTACTGGTATGGAATATCCATGTGCTCATGACTCTGGTGTTGTAGTTTTATGTAAAGAAGATGGCGTAGTTACATATGTTGACTCTAGTAAGATTTTTGTTAAAAATGCTGCTGGAGAAACAAGGACTTACAATTTAATTAAGTTTGCACGTTCAAATGCCGGAACTTGTTTCAATCAAACTCCAATAGTTCTTGTAGGACAAGAAGTTAAAGTTGGTGACATTTTAGCAGATGGCCCTTCTATGGATAATGGTGAATTAGCTCTTGGACAAAACGTTATTATTGCCTTTACTACATGGCATGGTTATAACTACGAAGATGCTGTTATCATATCAGAAAGACTTGTAAAAGATGATGTTTATACTTCAATTCATATCGAAGAATATGACCTTGAATGTAGAGATACTAAATTAGGTCCTGAAGAAATAACTCGTGATATTCCAAATGTTAGTGAAGAATCTAAGTCTCAACTTGATGATTTAGGTATTGTAATACCTGGTAGTGAAGTAAAAGAAGGAGATATCCTTGTTGGAAAAATAACTCCTCGTGGTATGACAGAACCATCTTCTGAAGAAAAACTATTAATGGCTATCTTTGGCGATAAGACTAAAGAAGGAAAAGATAGTTCACTTCGCGTTCCACACGGTGGAGCTGGTATTGTAGTTGATGTTAAAATTTTCAATCAAAAAACTGGCGGTGTAGAACTTTCTCCTGGTGTAAATCAAATCGTTAGAGTATTTATTGCTCAAAAACGTAAGATTTCAGAGGGTGATAAAATGGCTGGACGTCATGGTAATAAAGGTGTTATTTCCAAGATTGTTCCAGTTGAAGATATGCCATTTTTACCAGATGGAACACCAGTTGATATTATTTTAAATCCATTAGGCGTTCCTTCTCGTATGAACATCGGTCAAGTTCTTGAACTTCATTTAGGTATGGCTTGTAAGAAATTAGGTGGATTAAAGATTGCTACAAATCCATTTGATGGCGTAACTAATGATGAACTTATGGAATTAATGGCTAAAGCTGAAATGGCAAAAGATGGAAAATATGTATTAGTTGATGGCCAAACAGGTGAAAGATTTAGTGAACGTATTTCTGTTGGAATTATGTATTTCTTAAAACTTTCACACATGGTTGATGATAAATTACATGCACGTTCTATTGGACCATATTCTTTAGTAACTCAACAACCTTTAGGTGGAAAAGCACAAAACGGTGGTCAAAGATTTGGTGAAATGGAAGTTTGGGCTCTTGAAGCATATGGAGCTGCTCATACATTACAAGAAATCTTAACAATTAAATCAGATGATGTAATTGGCCGTGGAAAAGCTTATGAAGCAATAATTAAAGGAAAAGAAATTCCAAATCCTGGAATTCCTGAATCATTTAGAGTATTACAAAAAGAATTACAAGCATTGTCAATAGATGTTGGTTTGTTCGACACTAATAATCAATTGATGGATACAAGTGATATTATGAAAGAAACACGTAATACGCCAAAATATATACGTGAAGAATTCGAAGATAATAATAACATTGAAACATCAATCAATGATGATATTAGCTTTATTCATAATGATGGAGGTGACTATTAATGGGTATAGATATTAATAAATTAGCTGCTATTAAAGTTGGCTTAGCATCACCTGAAATGATAAAAAAATGGTCACATGGTGAAGTTACAAAACCTGAAACTATGAACTATCGTTCACAAAAACCTGAAATGGATGGTTTATTTTGCGAAAAAATATTTGGTCCATCAAAGGATTATGAATGTCATTGTGGAAAATATAAAAAAATTCGTTTTCAAGGTATTGTATGTGAAAAATGTGGAGTTGAAGTAACAACAAAATCTGTTCGTCGAGAAAGAATGGGTCATATTGAACTTGCATCTCCAGTAACACATATTTGGTATTTAAAAGGTACTCCTTCAAGAATGGCTACAATTCTTGAAATTTCTCCAAAAGAACTTGAAGACGTAGTATACTTTGTCTCTCACATATGTACTGATCCTGGTGATTGTAAATTACTTACTAAAGGTGAAGTACTTGGAGAAAAACATGCTCGTGAAAAATTCGGTGCAATTATAAAAGATGAAATAATTCAAAATAGAAACTGGGATTGTGAACTTGATTCAGTTAAATTATTTGATTACAAATATTATGCTGATTTAGCAAAATTCCAACTTGAAATTTATAATTCTATTACAAATTATCATAAAAAATATGATTATTTAAAAGTTAAAAATGGTTTGAGTGCCGAATATAAACATTATCAAACATTGATTCGTAATTTAAGTGAAACACCTGCAGCAATTGCTGATGAATTAGCTTCATTTGAACAAATGACTCAACGCTTTGACGTTTGGTATAATACAAATAAAGAAGCTATTGATAATGTTGATACAATAAGCATTGATGTCGATGAAGAATTTAAAGCTTCATTGCAAGAAAATGTGGATACAATCAAAGCAGCTTTTGAAGAAGTTAAAAATGGTTTATCTACAGATGTTTCAAATGCATTAACCGCATTTATTTATTCATATCGTCTTTCTGAAGATAATAAAGAATTCGATTTTTATGCTAATACCAACTTCATTTCAAAATTTACTAAGAGTAAATTTGGAATTGGAGCAGAAGCTATAAAAACTTTACTTGAAGATGTAAATCTTGATGAATTAGTTGAAAATATTAAAGCTCAACTAAAAGTATCAAGTTCACAAAAGTTAAAACGTCAAAAACTATTAAAGAGACTTGATGTTGTTGAATCATTTAGAAAATCAGGTAACCACCCTGAATGGATGGTATTATCAGTTCTTCCAGTTATTCCACCAGATTTAAGACCTATGTTACAACTTGATGGTGGAAGATATGCTGCAAGCGATTTAAATGAATTATATCGTCGTGTTTTAACTCGTAATATTCGTTTGAAAAAATTGTTAGAAATCGGTGCTCCTCCAATTATTACAATCAATGAAAAACGTATGTTACAAGAGGCAGTTGATGCCTTAATTGACAATGGTAGAAGAAGTAAGGCAGTAACTGGAGCTGGTGGTCGTGTATTAAAATCTCTTTCTAGTGCTCTTAAAGGAAAACAAGGAAGATTTAGACAAAACTTACTTGGAAAACGTGTTGACTATTCTGGTCGTTCTGTTATTGCTGTAGGACCTGAACTTAGAATGTATCAATGTGGTATTCCACGTGAAATGGCTGTTCAACTATTCAAGCCATTCATCGAAGCTCGTTTGATGGAAAAGAAAATCTGTACTAGTCATAAACAAGCAGATAAACTAGTAGATCGTCAAGCTGAAGAAGTATTAGACGTTTTAGATGAAATTATTAAGGATCACCCAGTTTTATTAAACCGTGCTCCTACATTACATAGACTTGGTATTCAAGCATTTGAAACTAAACTTGTTGATGGCCGTGCTATACGTTTACACCCACTAGTATGTCCTCCATTCAACGCTGACTTTGATGGTGACCAAATGGCTGTTCACGTGCCACTTTCAAAAGAAGCTATTGCTGAAGCAAGAACATTAATGCTTGCAAATGGTAACATTTTGGGTCCTAAGGATGGAAAACCAATTACTGTTCCATCTCAAGATATGATTTTAGGGAACTACTTTATCACTTTAGAGTGGACTAAACAAGATTTCTATAATAAGGCTGCTTACTATAGAGAATGTAATGATGAAATATCCGCTGAAAAATTTGAATTGTATGGAGATTGTGAAGGAAAAGTTTTTGCAAGTCCTGATGAAGTAAAACTTGC
Source organism: Erysipelotrichaceae bacterium (assembly GCA_022767485.1). Lineage (GTDB taxonomy): Bacteria > Bacillota_I > Bacilli_A > RFN20 > CAG-631 > CAKPXW01. The sequence continues at coordinate 18,378 of JALEMY010000075.1, read as the reverse complement.
ATATCAAACTGACCAAATTCATTTACAAACTAGAATTGCAATCGTCGCTTCTTCATTAGGTAAAACATGCTTTAGTGATGAACAAAATGAACAATTCTTAATTACTACAGTTGGTAAAGTCATCTTCAACTCTATTTTCCCTGAAGATATGGCTTATATTAATAGTGCAACAGATTCATTTGATACTACACCTGACAAGTATTTCGTTGTTCGTGGAACTAACATTAAGGAATTTATTGCAAATCAACCATTGAATGTTCCATTTAAAAAAGGCACTATTGGTTCTGTTATCGATTATGTATTTAAACGTTATGGTGCTAAGAGAACTTCTGTATTCTTAGATGACTTAAAAGATCAAGGATTTGCTTTTTCAACTTTATCTGGTGTAACTGTTTCTATTGATGATATTAACTTAGTTCATGGAAAAACAGATATCATTAGCCGTGGTGATAAAGAAGTTGAAATGTGTAATAGATATTACAAAAAAGGTTTATTAAGCGATGCAGAACGTCATAAAATGATTGTTGACATTTGGTCTTCTGTTAAAGATGAAGTTGCTAAAAAGTTAAATGAACAATTATCTGTAGATAATCGTAATCCATTCTTTATGATGTCTGATTCTGGTGCACGTGGTTCATTATCTAACTTTACTCAACTTGCTGGTATGCGTGGTTTGATGTCTAAACCTTCAAAACCATCACAAAAAGATATTGGAAAAGACTTGATTGCTAAATTATCTCAAACTGGTGGTAAGCTTACTGCAGCTGAACTTGCAAAATTATCACAAATGTCTGCTCCATCTGAAAAGACTATAGAACTTCCAATCAAATCTTCATTCCGTGAAGGATTAACTGTTTCAGAATTCTTCATTGCTACACATGGTGCGCGTAAAGGTATGTCAGATACAGCTTTAAAAACTGCTGAATCTGGTTATTTAACTCGTAGACTTGTCGATGTTGCTCATGATGTATTCGTTAAGGAAGATGATTGTCATACAGATGAAGGTTATGATGTAAAAGAAATTAGAGATACAAAGAATAATTCAATCGTTACGAAATTTAAAGATAGAATTGTTGGACGCTATTCTTTAAATAATGTATATGATCCAAAAACTCACGAATTAATCGTTGATAACAATACGATTATTACTTCACAAATGGCTGATAAAATTATCGCTTCTGGAATAGATCATTTAAAGATTCGTTCATTATTTGGCTGTCGAACAATAAATGGTGTATGTAAGAAATGCTATGGTTTAAATCTTGCTACTGGTCGTCCTGTTGAAGTTGGAGAAACTATTGGTGTAATGGCTGCTCAATCAATTGGAGAACCTGGTACACAATTAACAATGCGTACTTTCCACACTGGTGGTGCTGCCGGAGAATCAGATATTACAACTGGTTTACCTAGAGTTGAAGAATTATTTGAGACTCGTCCACCAAAGGGAGAAGCTATTATTTCTGATATTTCTGGTACGGTTGTTGAAATTAAAGATAATTCTAAATTTGGTGAAAAGTCAGTGGTTGTTGTTAGAAATAATTTAGAAGAAAAAGAATACCCTATTCCAATTGGTTCAAGACTTAGAGTTGTCAAAGGTGATGTTATTAGTAATGGTCAAAAGATTACTGATGGTCCAATCAATCCTAAAAAATTACTTGAAGTTGCTGCTCAAGTTGATGTTGAACGCTATATAATCAAAGAAGTTCAAAAGGTTTACGCTTTAGCTGGTAACCCAATTTGCGATAAGCACGTTGAAGTAATGATTAGAAAGATGCTTCGTAAAGTTGTTATCTTAGATCCAGGAGATAGTGATTTCATTCAAGGTTCTCGTGTAGAAACTTCTGATTTTACAGCTGCTAATAAAGAAATCTTATTAGCTCATGGAAGACCTGCTGTTGCTCGACCAATAGTTTTAGGTATAACAAAAGCTTCACTAGAAACTCCATCATTCTTATCTGCTGCATCATTCCAAGAAACTACTAGAGTTTTAACAGATGCTGCAATTAAAGGTAAGATTGACAGATTACAAGGTTTAAAAGAAAACGTTATTGTTGGTAAACTTATTCCTTGTGTTGAAACGATTCAAAACATCAGTTATACAAATGAAGAAAAAGTTGAAGAAGAAACTTCTGATAATTTTGACACTTTAGAAACAACTGATGATTTTGCATTTGAAAATGGCGAAGTTAATTAATTAATTTTTAAGATTGCATTGCTTTTTTGCGATGTAATCTTTTTTTTGTTTTGAAGGCTTTATAATATTTTGACAACATTTAATAAAAAAGTTTCTAATGTTGCTTTATATCTTTTATTTTTAATAAATTAAAAATGGTAAATGTTGACTTACTAGTTGAATAAATATTATAATATTTGTGGAAATACATATTCCAAAATATTAAGAAAGGAAAAAAAATATGAATTCAAAGAAATTATTATCAAGTTTATTGATAAGTTTAGGTGTTTTTTCTTTGGTTTTAACAGGTTGTGGAAATAATCAAACTTCTGAATCTTCTCAACCATCAGAACCAAACACACCATCTTCAGAAGAACCATCTACTGAAAGTTCACAAGAAGTATCTTCTGAAGAATCAAGTGAAGTATCTTCAGAAGAATCAAGCGAAGTATCTTCTGAAGAATCAAGTGTTGAAGAATCTTCATCTGAAGATAGAGTTTTACCTGAAGCTGTTACTTATGATGTAGAATTTAACTACGATGATTCTGCAACAAATATTACTGTATGGACAGATTACGATGTTGAAGGAACAGCTGCTCCATTTATCAACAACATTTCTCAAGTTGAGGAAAACGCAGAAAGACACACTGTTCCACTAAAAGATGATGTAAACTGTGGTGATTATTATTTTGCAGTTGATGCACAAGGTTATATTGTTTATGCATCATATGGAACTGGCTCTGGATATGGTGGACCAATGGATGGTTATTACCATAATTATGCAGATTCTGATCCATGGAAGATGGATGTTTGGAGTCTTCACGATGAATTTGCTGGTTGGCCAGAAACTGCAATAATTGATGGTGTTGAAGTTCCTGCTTGGAATTTATTTGACTTTATGGTTCCAAAAGGTGGTTTTGTAGTAAAAGGAAATGCTAGAGAAGTAACTTTCCAAAAATTATGGAAACAAATTACAGGTCTTGCTACAAATGCTCCAGTAAGAGATAATACATTCTTAGAAAACACTACTAAAGATGGTGCATTAGATCATTTATATCTATCATTAAATGAAGATCATAAATTATCTGTAAGAGAAAGACTTGCTGATGAAATTAAAAACGCTGATGGCGAACAAGAATTTGCAACTCCTTCAAAGGGATTTGAATCAACAGATGCTGATACTGTAGTTACTTACACTCCAGTTAGCACATTAGCAACATTAGATGATGACACTTTAGTAAACAATGTTAAAGGTGTTATTACTTATAGAAATGGTAAAGAAGCAGTTATTCAAGATGAAACTGGTGCTGGAGTATTACTATATTCTGATGATTTAAATAATGATGCTTACCAAGTAGGTGTTACAATTGCATTTAATGCTAAGAAAATAACTTATGGTGGGGATGTTGAATTAAAAGAATTAACTGATATTACAGTTCTTGAAAGATATGGTTCAATTCCTGCTGTTACTCCAACTGTAGTTACTGCTGACAATGTAGCAGATGTATGGGTTGCTGAAAACAATTACAAATCATTTAAATTAGTTAAGGCAACTGTTGTTTCAATTAATACATCTAAGAGTTCAGTTGTTAAAATTGGAGATACTGAAATCACATTATACAGAGCAGCTTTCCCTGAAACAGTAAGTGTTGGTGATACTGTTGATGTATTATGTACAATGGTTAACTTCAATGGTAGTGTTCAAGGTAAAGTTGGCTCTTCAACTGATATTTCAAGATACTACAATGTTTCTGTTGATGTTGATGGTGTTGATGGAGTTTTAGAAGCAGTAACAACTGCTCATGCTTCAGGAGATGTTGTTGAATTAGTAGCTAATAATGCTGATAATAAATATCAATTCACTCACTGGGAAGTAATGAGTATTGATGAAGAAGGAACAGTATCTTGGGTTATCGTTGAAGGCTCTGAAGGTCAAGCAGAACTTGAAATTACTGTTGGTGAAGCTGATGCTTCTTATAGAGCAGTATTTGAATATGCAGCTTGGAACAATTTATCATCTGATATGGGACTTTCTCTTCAAGCTCCTGTATCTGTATTAAATGCTGATGCTGGTGCAGACGCAACTGCTGTTATGGTAGATGCAGATGCAAAATTACATACTGAAGGAGATTGGGGAAAAGGAAACTCTGATTCAAGATGGAGACTTGTAATTGTTGTAGATGAACAAGGAAGAATTAATTATCTAGTTTCTAATCCTGCAAATGGTTATGGTGGACCTATGGGAACTGGTTACTATGTGAATCCAGCACTTGATGATTACACAACTAACCCTGCATTTAATCTTTTAGAAGGTTATGGACCATGGACTCCAGAAGATGGTTCAGCAGCTGCAAAATTTGAAATCGTAGTTCCAGAAGGTGGATTTGTCATTAATTCTCATGGTAGTGCTGCTACAGCTTTATTAAAAGCTTTAGGATTAACTGATACATCTGATGCTGCTGTAAATACTAGAAATAATGGTATCTCTGATGATACAAGATTATTCTATGATAATGTTAATAAAACTGTTAGAGTTTATGTTCCATCCCTTGAAGAAGGCAATTATCTAGTTTCAATGAACGTTAATGGTTATGGCTCTGAAACAGGTATTGGCGTATTCGTAGATGATGAAACAAACCCTATGGCTTCAACAAAAGTTGATGGAAGACATACATTTGATAATGCAAATGGTTGGAGATATTGTTTCGCAGTAAATGCTGAAGGAAGAATCATCTATGCATCTTATGGTTTTGGTGCAGGATATGCATCTCCAGCAGATGATTTCTATACTGATGGCTCTATTACAAAATCTACAAGTGCTAATCAAGGTCAATTAGTTGGTGATTTCTTCAAACTTGCTGATGACTTTGTAGCATGGGGTGAAGATAATGGTGCTTCAGGAGCTTTTTCTCACTATGAAGCTTTAGTTCCTACTGGTGGTTTTGTTGTTTCAGGTTACAATGAAGATGCTAATATGTCAGCATTATGGGCTGATATCTTTGGTGAAACATTAGCAGCTGTAGGCAATGAACTTAATATCAACACAGTTGCTGCTGGAACATTTAACGATATTACAGTTAGACTTGTTGAAGTTAATGGCGTAAAACAAATTAAAGTTGTTCATCCAGATGAAGTTGAAGTTCCAACAAGAGATTATACATCTATTACTTTAGATTCATCATATAATCTTAATTTCTATGATACGTATGCTGAAGCTGTTGATGCTAAAGTTGCAGCTTTAAAGGAAGCTGATCCTTCATTTGCAGTTCCTACAGAAGCAGTATCTGAAATTTATTATGATAATATTGATAATCGTATGTGGGGTGACACAGGATTTTCATCAATCTTATTAACTTCAGAAGCAAATTGGACAGCTAATACGAAAAATCAATGGGCTTATACAATGATTTGTAATGCTGAAGGTAAAATTGAATGGATTGGACAATTAAATAATCCTAAAGCAAATTACTATTTAAGAAGTGCAACATTTGCTTCATCACCTGCTTATGATGTAGCAACTGGAACAATGGTAATTCCAGAAGGTGGATTTGCTTATACACAATGGGCATCAGATAATGCTGAGGCAACACATAACATTGTATATTCTGGATATGATGTTGTTAGAGCATTAGTTATGTCACAAGTTGGTTCTGCTTGGACTACAATTGGTACTGTTCCAACTGATAAACGAGTAGGTTTAGAAGGAACTAATGCCGTTGACTATGGTCATGATACAACACTTCAAGTTGCAAAAGGTACTGATGTTACATTCTCAAATATCTTTACTGGTTTCTTAGATGACTTAACAGTATCTAGAGTTGACATTGCTGAAGATCCTATCTTTAAAGGTAAACTTGTTGTTACAAGAGAAAGAACTATTAAGTCAGCAATTCAAAGAGGTTTAGTAAAGACTGAACTTGCAAAAGTTCTTCTAGGAGAAGAAACATTTGTTGCTAACTATAATGGTGGTGGAATTAATTGGGCATTAACTAATCCAATTCTACAAAATATCAATAGCTTATTAAATGATGAAAAAACATATGCTGATGTTGTTAGCACTATTGAAGCTATGACATTGGATACTTCATATTTTGGAGATACTTACACTCCATTATGGGCACTTATCAACGCTGAATAATCCGCCAATTATTCTTAAATTGATATAATATTATAGAGAGAATCAAAATGGTTCTCTCTTTTCATTTTTTCATTATTTTAACCATATTATTAATTGGGGTGAGCGAATGCTTATTTTAATTTATAATGAAGATACGAATAAAATTGAAAAGTATAATAGAAATTTATCAGAACCCATGCCTTATGTTAATAATTCATACTTAACGGTCAAAGAATTTAAAGGTAGTTCAAAGTCAACAATTTTGTGGTCTAGTAAGAAAACGATGTTAGCTTTTAAAACGACAAGGCAACGTTTTGGTAGTGGAATATATATTGGTTATGCCTTTAAAAGAATATTTGAGGGCGGACATTCAGGGCAATCACAACACTACGCAGGTACTTCTTTTGATTGTGGACAAAGATGGACATATACAAAAAGGAAGGAACTTTATAATCTCGCAAGAAAAATCAATGTATGGAGCTATGTAGAACCTATAAGTCAAACACCATCATGGGTTCATTTTGATAAAAGAAATACAAAACCAGCATGCAGTTCTGGTTATCCTATAGTAAAATATCAGTCTATAAACACATATGTTTTAATTTTACAAGATGCCTTAAATAATTTAGGATATGTTTTAACGATTGATGGAATATTTGGAAATAATACAAGAAATGCAGTTAAGCAATTTCAAAGCAAATATAAATTAAGTGTTGATGGAATAGTTGGATGTAATACGTGGAAGAAGATAACAAGTATTGTCAATGGAATGGGAAAAAGTAAATACACAAAATATTATTAAATATTTTTAAAAATATGGTTTTATATTATAATAAGAATGAAAGGAAATTATAATATATGAAATTAAAAAAATGGTGGCATGATAAAATAGTGTATGAAATATATCCTAAAAGTTTTATGGATGCAAATAATGATGGAATTGGTGATATAAAAGGTATTATTGGAAAGTTAGATTATTTAAAAGAATTAGGAGTCGATATATTGTGGCTAACACCATTTTTTAAGTCTCCGATGGAAGATAATGGTTATGATATATCTGATTATTTATCGGTTAATGAAATGTTTGGCTCAATGAAAGACATGGATGAATTAATTGAAAAATGTAAAGAAAGAAACATGTATATAATGATGGATGTTGTATTAAATCATACATCAAGTGAACATAATTGGTTTAAGCAGTCAAGAAAAAGTAAGGACAACGCATATAGGAATTATTATATTTGGCGCGATGAGCCTTTATATAATATGGAATCAACTTTTGGTGGTTCTGCTTGGGAATATGATGATGTCACAAATCAATATTATTTTCACGAATTTGCAAAAGGACAACCGGATTTGAATTGGGAAAATCCTAAAGTAATGGATGAAATGTCAAAATGTATTAATTTTTGGCTTAAAAAAGGAATAAAAGGGATAAGATTTGATGTAATTCATTTAATCGGCAAAGAAATTGATAATAACATATTATCTTATGGACCAACTCTTCATAAAAAAGTTCATGAATTATATGAAAAATCTTATGGAAAATATGATATTATTACAGTTGGTGAAGCTTGGGGTGATTTAAAGAAAGCTATTGACTTTACAAATCCTTCTAACGAAGAATTAGATATGGTTTTCCAATTTGAATGTACAAGTAGCACATGTGATTTTTCAAAATATGGAAAGTTTTCTCCAAAACCTATTGATATGGAATTTGTAAAAAACACCTTAGTAAAATATCAAAATGGCTTAAATGATCATTCTTGGAATGCCTTATTTGTTGAAAATCATGACTTAGGACGTTGTATAAATCGCTTTGGTAGTTTAAACTATCAAGACATGTCAGCTAAGGCTATAGCAATAATGAATTATTGTTTAAAAGGGACACCATATATTTATCAAGGACAAGAAATAGGAATGACAAATATATTAATTAATGATATCAACGATTATCAAGATGTTGAAGTTCATGGATTTTATAAAGATTTAGTTATCGATAAGAAAGTGATGAGTGAAAAGGATTTTATTAAAGCATGTAATCAAGAAGCTCGTGATAATAATAGAACACCAATGCAATGGGATGATTCTATTAATGCTGGCTTTAATAAAGGATTTAAAACATGGATGAAAGTTAATGATAATTATCATGAAATTAATGTTAAAGAAAATATGAAAAATAGTGATTCAATATTTCATTTTTATCAAAAATTATTTGCAATAAGAAAAAGTGAAGAATATGGACCAACTTTTGTCTATGGGAAATTTGACTTACAATTACCAGATGAAAAAAATGTTTTTGTTTATACTAGAAATTATGACAAAAACATTTGTATTGTTGTTAATATGGTTGAAAGTGAACAACATATAATACTTCCTTTTAAAGTTAAAAATATAATTTTAGCCAATTATAATAAAGAATATCATGATGGAAATATCAAATTATCACCTTTTGAAGCTTTTGTATACGAGTATTGATGAATAGATAAAACAATATAAATATTATTAGTTTTTGGATTTTTGTCTAAAACATTTAGACAAAATCTTTTTTTTTAAAAAAAAACCAAATTTGCTAAAGAAACAAATTCAGTTTACTAATAATTTTAATTGATTCTTGTGTTGTATTTTTTAAAGAACATAAATGTTAATACTAATCCACATAAAATACAAATATATGGAGACCATTTAAAGAAATCAGATTTGTTTAAACCAATTCCAACAATGATATTTGATGCTACATTGTATACTTTAGTTCCAGCACCAAATATAGTTTTAATACATCCAGCACCAAAGCAAATTACAAAAACAAAAATTAATATTGCGCATACAGTCCAAAAAATAATGTTTTTAGCTTTTCTATTCATTATACATCTCACACTCCTAATGTCTATATTATTTTACTAAAAAACGAACAATATTACAAGTATTTTTACCTTTTTTATTGAAAATTATAAACAACATTAATAAAAAAGGAAATTTGATTTACATGTTGCATTTGTTATTTAAAATAAATATGGTTAATTATTTCTTTTATTTTTCATATATATTATTTAGGAGGATAAAAAATGAAAATCATAAAATGTGGAGGTAGTTCACTAAAAAAATTTGATGATAGGAAAAAAATATATGATGAGATAAAAAAAATGAATGAAAGCGTTGTTGTAATTGTTTCTGCATTTAATGATTCTCCTTATTCTACATCATCTTTAAAATCTTTATTAAAACAAAATTACACATACGAAATGCTTCAAGAATTGATCACTATTGGTGAAATTATTTCATCGATAAGAGTGTGCAATGAAATGCTAAATGAATATATTGATGCAACATTGATATATAAAGAACAAATAGGTATTTTTGTTGAAACTTCAAATAAGATGGATCAAATAACTGGTTATGATGGAAAATATATAAAAGAAGCCATTTTAGCACATAAAGTAGTAATAATTCCAGGATTTATAGGAATCAATCAAAATGACCGCATTGTTTCATTAAATGAAAATGGAAGTGATTTGACTGCTGTATTAGTAGCAAAGATGCTTAATGAAAATGATGTCTATTTATATAAAGATGTGTTAGGTCTTGCATCAATAAATCCAAGTATTAGTAGAAATTATCAACTATATAAGACAATTAATTTTGATTTAATGAAACAAATCGTTTCTCATGGAAGTGATATTTTACAATACGAAGCGATTAATTTTGCATTAAAACATCAAATAAATATTCATATACAACATTATTTAAATCATAATTATAGTAGTATAATTACAAGTAAAAGTAATGAAAAAGTAGTCGTTTTTCAAATATATAATCAAGATATTTTTATCGATGGTTACAACAATTCTTCCACTATCGAAAATATATTATTAGAAAAAAACATTAAATATGATTACATTTTACCATGCAATAATTATTTAAAGATAGTAACTAGTTATAAAAATGAAAAAGACATAATTATATATTTACATCAATTATATTTGAAAGGAGTATTTTGATGGATTTTTATAAACTTGAAGCAACAGGAAATGACTTTGTTATTATTCAAAGTGATAACAATGAAAATATCAATGTAAAAAAAATATGTGATAGACATTTTGGTATCGGCGGAGATGGATTAATAACAATAGATCAAAACAAAAAAGTAACAATATATAATGCGGATGGTAGCATAGCTAAAATGTGCGGCAATGGCCTTCGTTGCCTTGGTTATTTATTATCTAAAATATATAATAAACTTGATTTTGATGTTTTTTTAGCTAATGAAAAAATTCAATTGTCAATAGACTATCAAAGCAATGTCACAGTATTAATGCCACAACCTATTTTATTGATGAAAGAAAATGAATATTATGTGCAAGTTTTAAACAATCATCTCGTTATTTTAAGTAAAGATATAGATTGTTGTGTTTTTGACGAGTATGTTAAAGAAAAGGTTGAAAAAGAACATTTAAATGTCCATTTTGTGCAAGTATTAAATAGAAATAATATAAAAATAAAAACATATGAATATGGAGTAAAAGAAACATTAAGTTGTGGCTCTGGTGCTATAGCTGCTTTTTACACATTATTGATGTTAGATAAAGTAGATGAGCAAATTAATGTAATAAGTTTAGGTGGAAGTGTTATTTGTTTTTTTAAAAACAATCAATACTATTTAAAAGGGAAAGCAAATCTAATATATAAAGGAGTGATTATTGATGGATTTTAATCAACTAATATCAAAAAGACTTGGTGGGGAAAATTTCTATAAAAATTCATATTATAAATTTGAAAAATATAGCTTGCTTAAAAAAATGTGGTTGGAAAATCATTTTAATGAAACACTATTAGATTTTGGAATTGGTGAAAGTGATGAAATGCCACCATTTTTTGTCTTGGATCGTTTAAATAAGGAAATATATAAATACGAAAATAGAGTATATGCCGATAATGGTATTGATATTTTAAAGCAAACCGCAGCAATTCATTTACGAGAAATATATAATTTAGATGTCATAAATCCTTTAAAGCAAATCAATCATGTAATGGGTGCTAAAAGTGCTTTGACTTTAATTCCTTTAGCTTTTATTAATGATAATGATATAGTGATAAGCACCACTCCAGGATATGAAGTATTAGCAAATATGGCAAGTTGGCTTAATGGTAAAATATATAAGGCACCATTATTGAAATCTAACAATTATTTACCAGATTTACAAGCTATTCCAATTGAAGTATATAAAAAAGCAAAAATTTTTTCTATTAATTATCCCAATAATCCAACGGGAGCAGTAGCAAATAAAAAATTTTATGAAAGACTGATAAATCTTGCATTACAATATGATTTTTTGATAGTAAACGATGCAACTTATGGAGTATATACATATAAAAACCAGCCACTTAGTATTTTTTCTATTAAAGATGCATATAAGTGTTGTATTGAAGTTCATTCTTTTTCAAAAATGTTTAATATGACAGGTATGCGTATTGGTTTTATTGTGGCTGATGAACATTTGATTGATATTATAAAAAAAGTAAAGGATAACGTTGATTCTGGACAGTATATACCTATTCAATTAGCAGCCAGTGAAGCGATATTAAATGAAATGAAGTTTTTATCAAGGCAAAAAGATAGATATTATAAAAGAATGAAAAAAGTAAGTAAAATATTAAACAAAAATCATTTACCAACAAATATATCACCTGGAACTTATTATCTTTATGTGCCAATTCCACCATCTTTTTCATCTGCAGATGAATTTTCAAGGTTTTTGTTAGATAATTGTGGTATATTTACTATTCCTTGGGATGAAATTGAACCATCGATTCGTCTTTCTATGACATTTAAATGCAAAACTACTGAAGAGGAATTTTATAATACTTTAGATAAAAGATTAAAAAGAATTCAATAAAACACTTAAAATCAAAAAAAATGTTGATTATTTTACATGTTTTTTGTAAAATATTGTTGCGATGAAGCGAAGGAGTATTATATTTTTGATGTTTTAGAGAGTCCTTGGTTGGTGAAAAAGGATCATCAGATATAAGAAATTAGGCGTGGAGCATTTTTTTTAATAATTAAGTGCATAGGAAACTATGAAATAAGGTGGTACCGCGCTGATTGCGTCCTTAGCTTCAAGGATGCTTTTTTATTTTAAGGAGGATTAATTATGCCATATAATCATTTAATAGTAGAAGCTAAATGGCAAAAATACTGGGAAGAGAACGAAGTTTTTAAAACTGATGTTTGGGATTTTTCAAAACCTAAATATTATGCGCTTGATATGTTCCCATATCCATCTGGTCATGGACTTCATGTTGGTCATCCTGAAGGATATACAGCTAGTGACATTATGTCAAGAATGAAAAGAATGCAAGGGTATAATGTTTTACATCCGATGGGATTTGATTCATTTGGTTTACCCGCAGAACAATATGCTATAAAAACTGGTAATCACCCAGAGGGTTTTACTCTTGAAAATATAAAAACCTTTAAAAAACAATTAAAAATGTTAGGTTTTTCTTTTGACTGGAGCAAACAAATATCTACATGTGATCCTTCATATTACAAATGGACACAGTGGATTTTTAAACGTCTTTTAGAAGATGGTTATGCAAAATTAATCGATATGCCGGTTAACTGGTGTGAAGAATTAGGCACTGTTCTTGCAAACGATGAAGTAATCGATGGTAAATCAGAAAGAGGAGGATATCCTGTTATTCGTAAAAATATGAAGCAATGGGTACTTGATATTCCAGCCTACGCTGAAAGATTACTTTCAGGCCTTGATAGTATTGATTGGCCAGAATCCACAAAAGAAATTCAAAGAAACTGGATTGGAAAGTCAGTTGGAGCACAAGTTACATTTAAAGTCTTAAATAGTGATGATTCTTTTATTGTTTTTACTACTCGCTGTGATACTTTATTTGGAGCCACATATTGTGTATTATCTCCTGAACATCCTCTTGTTAAAAAAATAACAAGCAAAGAACAAAAAAATGAAGTTGAAAATTATATTGCTTTTGCTGCAAGTAAATCAGAACTTGAAAGAACAGAACTTAATAAAGAAAAAACTGGTGTTTTCACAGGCGCATATGCAATAAATCCAATCAATGGCAAGCATATTCCAATTTATATTTCCGACTATGTATTATCAACATATGGAACAGGGGCAATTATGGCAGTTCCTGCTCATGATGATAGAGATTATGCCTTTGCTAAAAAATTCAATTTGGAAATCATTCAAGTATTACAAGGTGGCGACATTTCCAAGCAAGCATATACAGAAGATGGCATTCATATTAATTCTGGTTTTTTAAATGGCTTAAATAAGGAAGATGCTATCAATACGATGATTGATTATTTAGAAAAAAATAATATTGGCAAAAAACAAATTAATTACAAGATGAGAGAATGGGTATTTGCTCGTCAAAGATACTGGGGAGAACCTATTCCTGTAATTTATGTTGATGGTAAGATTATTCCATTAGATGATGAACAATTACCATTAGTTTTACCACAACTTGACGATTATGGAAGAAGCAAAGATGGTAGTTCACCACTTGAAAAAGCTACTTCTTGGGTCAATGTAGAATATAATGGTAAAATTGCAAAACGTGAAACATCGACAATGCCAGGTTCAGCAGGCTCTAGTTGGTATTATTTACGTTATATTGATCCAAATAATGACTCATCTTTAGCTGACTATGAGTTATTGAAGCATTGGATGCCAGTTGATTTATATATTGGTGGAGCAGAACATGCAGTTGGTCACTTACTTTATTCAAGATTTTGGAATAAATTTTTATATGATAAAGGTATTTCACCAGTTGAAGAACCATTTAAAAAACTATATCATCAAGGCATGATTCTTGGTGAAAATGGTGAAAAAATGAGTAAATCTCGTGGGAACGTTGTTAATCCTGATGATGTTGTTAAAGAATATGGAGCAGATGCTTTAAGATTATTTGAAATGTTTATGGGACCATTGAAAGATGAAAAACCATGGTCTACATCTGGTCTTCAAGCTGCAAGAAAATTTTTAGATAGAGTATACCGTTTAGTTTGTGGCGAAAGTAATGTTGTTATAACTAGTAATCAAAGCGATAATGTTAGAAAATCATATAATAAAACTGTAAAAAAAGTATCAAATGATTATGAATCTTTGTCATTTAATACTGCCATTGCTCAAATGATGATTTTCATAAATGACTGTTATAAAGAAAAAGAAATTAATATAGAATACATTGAAGGATTTGTGAAATTATTATCGCCAATTGCTCCTCATGTATGTGAAGAAATGTGGAATATATTAGGACATGATAAAACAATTGCATATGAACCATGGCCAACATATGATGAAAAATATTGTGTGGATGATAATGTTACAATAGGAGTGCAAATAAATGGAAAACTAAGAGCTACGATAACGGTAGTAAAAGATACTCCAGCTAACGAACTTGAAAAATTAGCTTTAAATAATGCTGATATTATTAGGCATCTTGAAGGAAAACAAATTAGAAAAGTTGTCGCTGTTGTTAATAGAATTGTAAATATAGTAGCAAATTAATTATAAATTTTGCTTATAATTTTTAAAAATGGTACTTTATTAAGTGCCATTTTTTACTATATAAAAAGATAAAACTCATATGAAAAAAAATTGTAGATACAATAGATAAAAAAGAGGAAATAATTTCCTCTAAAAAATATTAAATTTATCTAATAATAATTCATAGATAAGATATATTAATAAAAACGTTAATTAAATGAACTGGTTGTTTTATAAAATGAGATAGTGAAACTATCTTCACTTTATCAAAATTAATTTTAAATAACTACCGATTCATTTAATTATCTAACGTCAAAATTAAACTTTGACTTCAATTTACATTATAAGTGTAAATAATTTTTGAAGTAATTATTACAACGAAACACGGTTAATTGTAATTCGATTGTAATCATTGCAAACAAATTCTTGATGATGAACATCATTTTTATAAATGATATCTTCAACATTCAAATTATATTCACTTAAAATTTTTTCAAGATACTTATTTGCTTTTTCACGAGTTACAAAATTTTTGTGAAGTATAGTGTCTTTGTTGATAATAGCTTCTAATTCATAAATCTTCATACGCATAACCTCCTTTTTTTTAAATCACCAATATTATATTGATGTAAAAATAAAATTAAACAATGTAATCGTTTTCATTATTTTTTGAAAGCACTTACATTTAAAATAATACCCATAAAATAAAAAACTGGTAATTAAAATGTGAAAAAAATGTTTATAAAATAAAAAAAAGAATAAAACAAAAGCAGATTTCCAAAATAATAATGGGATAATAGAAAGGGAAAAAAATGAGTCGAAAATCAATTCATGTTACTTATAGAAAAAGTGACGGACAATGGCACGTTTGTAATGGTGCAAACGGAACATCTACTGGAAAATATCAAACCCAAAAAGAAGCGATTGGCAAAGGAAGAAAATTAGCGATGGAAGCTTCTGCTGAATTTTGTGTACATGGAAAAGATGGTAAGATTAGACTTTCAACTTCTTATGGTAATGATCCAGAAAATTCAATGAAATATAAGAAAAATAGTAAGACAACAAAAAGACGTAGTAAATAGTATTTATTATAAGACTCTTAAGAGTCTTATTTTTTTTTAAGGAAAAATTAACACTTTTTTTTATAATAAAAGTGAGAGGAAGTGAAATGTATGTGTAAAAACAAATATCTTTATAATAACCATGTTAGTAACACAAAAATATCAGCAAATGAAAAAAGTAAAAAAGTAAGGCTTATTATGATCGAATACAAAAAAGCCAAAATTGAAAGACAATATTCAAGCTTATTCTCGGAAAATAAAAAATATAGAAAGGAACAACAAGAGCATTATATAAATTACATAGATGAGATAATAAATTCTCTTTCAAAAGAATCAAAAGAGTTTATTATTAAAGAATATATTGAATCAAATAATGATTCAAAATGGTGGATGAATGTTTATCGTCGTTCAACATATTATAAAGTCAGAGAAAGTGCTCTAAACGAATTTCTACTTTATGTTATATAAATTTATTAAGTCAATACTAATTCTCCCACTTATTGTTAACTTTAACAATTTATCAATCAAAAAAGTAGCTTCGAACGAGTCAATAAGCATTGAAGGAACATATAATATTCAAGATATAAATGAGCAAATACCTATTACTCTTAACATGGTTGAAGGTCATCCATTTGCTTACGTTAACATCTATATATATGTCAATAATATTGTAGAAGTTTATAAAAAAGAGATTACCGCATACATTTCACAATCTCCATTTTATATTTCATCATTTAGTGGAAACGAAGAAGAAAAAGATATTAAAATTTCTGTAAATTACATTGAAGAAAATGTGCCTGCTTCCGTTTGCACTTTTAAAATATATGCCCCAAGATATGCAACATTAACTGCTCCTTTAAATGACACTATTACATTTAAAGATGAACACCCTGTAAAGATTGATTTTTCCATGAAAGGAGCAGATTTTACAACAAAATCGTATTATGAAGGCGTTACCATAAATGGTAAAAAAAATATCACATTAGATAAATCAAGATTCTTTGATTTAAATAATTATACGATAACTTTAAATAATACTAGCTTGTATTCAAAACAATGCGAAATGAAAATCTATAAAAAATTTGATAGTTCAGATTTATTATATAAAAATGGTTACACAACAACTGATATCACTTTAAGTAGAATATCATCTGATTCTTTCATTGTTAGCAATGAAAAAAAATACTATGTTGATAACAATACAGGAATGATTTTTGAAGAGCAAACTAGTACCTGTGATGATCTATCATTACCATTTTTCTTTCCTTTATCAATGGTAAATGATAATAATATTGAAGTTGAAATATGTTTTAATGATATTGGTTTACACCATAATACCTATGTATTTAAAACTATTGTAAGCTTAAATAACATCGACGACTTATATGATGAAAAATTTGGTGAAGTGTTCGATTGCAAATATATAGAGGTTTCACCACCACTTCAAGGAGTAACATATGAATAATTTTTATATAATAGTTCTTTCTACTATAATGACAGTTCAAATATGTACTAATATTGTAGTGGCCAATCGCATAGATAATGTGCTTAATCTAATAAATCCAGAACTCGTTAGTCAATCGATTAGTGAAAGAAGCAAACTGGAATATTTAAAATATAATGATATTTCCTATTTAGCAATAAGTCAAGAAACATTAAAAGAAATGGTTGATATTATAATGTCAAATTTGTCTTTTTTAAATCATAAAGAATATTATTATTTTTATGATGCAAAATCATTAACGTCATGTAGTATTGGAAATAATAAATGTAATAGTGTTCAAATAAAAATAGTGCTGGAATATTTAAACAAAACATATGAGGAAGTAGTAAGGTATGAGCCTATTTAAAAAGAAAAAAGTTAAGAAAAATAATAATAATATTATTCAAGAAAATCCTGATGAATGTGTTAAGCTGGTAGAAAACTCTTTTTTAAAAGGAATATTTAATGATAATGTTACGGACGTTTCTTATAATGGTGTTTCTTTTTATGCTCAAGATAACGAAATTGGTCGCTATATGCTTCCAATAAAAATATCATCAGATGAGGTCTTTTCTTTTATTAAGAAAATAGCAAACTATATGCTAAAACCATTCACCAATAAAACACCATCATTAGATGTTTCCTTTGGAGATTATCGATTAAATGCAATACATCCCTTTATTGCAAGAAGCAATAATCAAAAGGTAGTTACCTTTTCACTTAGAAGAATTACAACAATATTAAAAATAAAAGAAAACGATCCTCTTTTATGTCCTTATTTTGTTCACGATTTTTTAAAAGCTTTAATGCTAAGTTATCAAAGTGTCTTGATTTCTGGACAAACCGGAAGTGGCAAAACTGAGTTTCAAAAGTATTTAATTTCCTTAATGAATAAAAATGATCGTTTAATAATAATTGAAGAAAGTTATGAAACACACGTAAAAGAATTGTTTAACGAGATGGATGTAACAAGTTGGATAGTTAACAATAAGGATGATGAATTATCAAAACTA
>JALEMY010000161.1 GCA_022767485.1 Erysipelotrichaceae bacterium | reverse complement strand
CCAGAAAAGGTAACTACTCCCAAAGTTAGAAGCAAAGAACCCATGATAGCACTTAAATATTTCTTAAGTTTCATTTTTTTGTTCTCCTTTCAATAATGTGTTATTATTACAAACAATAAAACTTAAAACAAAAATGAATAGCATGAACTTCTAAGGTTCTCTATCCGCATATAGTATATAATATATGCAATGTAGTTTCAATAATAAAATTGTAAAGTTTTCTTTACTTTATCATAAAATTTTTTTTACTTTATTATAAGCAAAATAATAAACTTCTATTAAAACATTAAAAATGTGATTTATTATATTATGATTTTTCCCTTTTTAATATTTTTTCAAGTGAATAATTATTTGTTTTTTTATTATTATTTGCCATTATTCGATAACGTTGTTTTTCAATATCAAAAAAACTTATTGGATATCTATCTTTTAATAATTCATTCATTATCATCTACTTTATAAGTTTCACTATCAAATGGATCATTAAACGATGAAGCATTATTTAATAATATTCTTTCATCCTTCATTATTTTTAAAGCTGTATCTATGGTTGTATATTTATATAGTTTCATTTATTTCCACTTCCTTTATATAATTTTATCATATGGATGTTTTTACCACAGCAAAAACCAAACCCAAATTATATAATAATTTATCTTGTTAACTAACTTGATTATTTGTTATACTAATATTTAAGGGAAAACAAAAATAGGAGGTCATTTATTAATGGGAAAAGATGAAAAGAAATACTCCAATAATCATGAAAATAACGATACATCTTTAATTCGTGAAGATGATATAAATATAGCTAATGTTGGTATGAAAAAACCAGATCCTTCATCTCATTGTAGTATCGCACAAATACCTGATACTGATGAATTTGCACAAAATAAAGTAAACTATGAAAAGCAAGAGAAAAGAAGAAGACTTGGAATACATGAAAGACGTAAAAAAGAAGAGGAAGAATTATACTTATTAGATACTGAAATTATTTCTCAAGAACTAATTGAACAATCATCTAGAAGTAATAATGCCATTCGTTTTAATCCTTCATTTGAAGAAGGTTTAAATTCAGAACAAGTTAATCAAAGAATTAAAGAAGGTTTAGTTAACGATAATCAAAAGCAATATTCTAAAACATATCGACAAATCTTTTTAAATAACATTTGTACTTTCTTTAATATTTTATGTCTTGCTGTAGCTATCGCTTTAATTATTGTAAAAGAATATAGAAACTTAACATTTATGTTAATTCTTCTATGTAATACAGTAATTGGTATTTATCAAGAAATAAAAGCTAAGAAAACAATCGATAAATTATCTATTGTTACTGCCCCTACATCTACTGTTGTTCGTGATTCAATAACTAGAGAAATCCAAGTTAAAGAATTGGTATTAGACGATATCGTAAAATATAAAACAGGAAAGCAAATATCAGCTGACTGTGTTATCGTAAATGGAGAAATAGAAGTTAACGAATCTTTATTAACTGGTGAATCTGTCGCTGTTAAAAAAGGTGTTGGTGATACATTATTTGCTGGTTCATTTATTTCCTCAGGTACATGTTTTGCTAAAGTTATCCGTGTAGGAAAAGATTCTTATATTCAAAAACTTCAAGCTAAAGCCAAAAGATATACAAAACCTAAATCTGAATTGCTTAGATCTTTAAAGTTAATCACGACATTTATCACTATCATAATCGTTCCTTTAGGTTCTATTATGGCGGTTAGAAACTATAGTTCTGCTGAAGCAAATGTTCGTTCTGCAACATTTGGTACATCAGGAGAATTAGTCTTATATGGTGTAAATGAAAGTCAAGAATACGCCATAGGTAAATTTGAAAACATTGCTGAAGCAAACGATGAAGGTGTTGAATACGATAAAAAGTTATTTACAACGATGAATCCTGATACGTTTGAACCACTTATTCCTTCAGTAAACCAAATTAAGATATCATATGATAAAAAAGCA
>JALEMY010000069.1 GCA_022767485.1 Erysipelotrichaceae bacterium | reverse complement strand
CAAATGCACTATCGTAAATTAAAGTAACATTTTGAGGAATAATGATGCTTGTTAATGCTTTACAACTATCAAATGCGCTGCGTCCAATGGTTGTTAATTTACTATTTTCACCGATAATAACATTTTCTAATAAGTTGTCGTAAATAAAAGCATTTATACCAATTGAAGTAACTGAATCAGGTATTAAAAAACTAGAAAGTTTATAGCAAAGTGAGAAAGCATCAACTCCGATAATTTCTAATTTACTATTTTCGCTAATATTTACAGTTTCTAATTCTTGATCGCCGCTAAACGCAAAATCATCAATAACTGTGACATTATCAGGAATTGTAACGCTTTTTAAATTGAGACAACCTGTAAAAGCACCTTTGCCAATACTTGTAATTGTGTTAGGTAATTCAATATTTTCAATACTATTACAGCGTGGTAATGCATATTTTTTGATACTATTTAATCCTTTTAAATCATTAGCTTTTATTTCTGTAACTAAAGTATCATTTACAAACAAATTACCATTAAAATATACTGGATTTGCTGTAGGACCTTGGAAATCTATATTAAAAAAGGCCGAAATATCGTTAATATGTGCATTTTTTAAAAGATTACAATACTCAAATGCTTGATCTCCAATACTAATTACTGAACTTGGGATTGTCACACTTGTTAGTTCTTCAGCTTGATAAAAAGCACCAGCAGCAATTCTTAAAGTACCATCTTTAACTTTATATTCTTCAGTACTATTAGCTTTTGTAAAGTCATATCTAATTAAATGTTTTCCTAAATATAAAGTGCCCTCTTCCCAATTGCTATTATCGTTAAAATAACCTGTGTTATAAAACGCATCTCTGCTAATATTAACAACAGTTTCAGGAAGCTCAATAGTCTTTAAATTGTAACTATTAAAAAATGCTCTCCAACCTATCGCTGTAACTGATTCTGGAATTGAAATGCTTTTTAATGCTGAACATTTTTCAAAAGAACAAATCCCAATGGTTTTTATAGTATTTGGAATCTTAATCGTTGTTAATTTATAAGCACCACTAAATCCGTTATCTCCAATACTAGTAACTGGTTTCCCTTCATAATTTGAAGGGAGAACTACATCTTTTGGTATTTTATCAACATTTTTTGCACTAATTTCATAAGTATCATCAACTTTTAATGTGAAATTAAAATAATCTGATGATGTTTCTAAAGTATAACCACAGATAGTACAACTTGAACCATCAAAAGTATGTTCTGCTTTATCACTTTTTTCTTCACTATGTTCGCATATTGCAGCGTGCCAATGATGTGTTGAATCATAACTCCATTTTTCTGAATAAGTATGTCCAAGTGGATTGACATAACTATCAACATAACTATTGCCACAGGAACAAGTATATGTTGTGAAGCCCTTTTCAGTGCATGTTGGATTAGTAACTTCCTCTACATACGTATGAGTGTGCTCATCATTTCCTTCGGTAACTTCACTATCATTTTTATCTCCAGTGTTTTCAGAATCACTATTGTCACCGCCAATAGCGCCTCCTCCACAAGAAGTTAAACTAAATAAAGTAGCGATTGTGCAAAAAAGAGTTAATAGTCCGAATCCTTTTCTTTTAAATTTTCCCATAAAAGTCTCCTTCTAATTGAAATTACTAAAATAATAAAAATCAAAATCTTATAAAAATTAGAAAATTAATTATCAAATACGGTCTTTTTAATTTTATCATAAAATTAGATTTCTTAGCAAATACATTATAAAAATATACGAATCCTTTAAGAAATTTACATTTTTATCTAAATTTAAATTAATTGCAAAAATAAAATCATACTCTATTGCAACTTTTAAATTGACGTTTTAATTAGCAACATGACTTATTCGAATCAAACTTGTTGATCATAAAATTTAGTATATTTTCAATAATTATAAAAGTGTTTTTATTATTAATTTTTCCTAGTAAAAGTATAGAATTTTTACCAAATAAAAAAAGGTTTGAAACCAATATTTCTTTGGTATCAAACCTATGCTTTCAATATGGCAAAGTTGAAATGTTTTAATACAATTTTAGCACCCTTGCTTCAAATCGCGTAAAATTTTTAGCACCCCCTATTTTAAAGCATTTTCTAATTCAATAAACTTCTGCTTAGTATAAGTTCTTTCGTTAAATGAGCTTATCGAATCAACTATTCTATCTTTATCCCTAAAAATGATACCTACTCTTGTCTCGTTTAAAACTAAAGCATTCATATATTGAACATCGCTTACATAGACTTTTTTTACTTTATAAATGTATTGGTCATCCATATTTAACGATCCATACGAAACATATTTATTCTTTGGTGGAACGATAGCATCTCCTTTTATCTGAGACAAAGTTCTCATTACCTTAAGCATTGGATTATTTTCATTCTCTTTTTTGAACATTATGTGATTCAACAACAACATTCTTGTTGGAGATAACGGAAGCATACAATGCATATGTATATTAGCTACACCCGTTGGAAATATTTCTAAAGTTGGATATATATCAGATAATATAAACTGACCTCCTCTAGCATCTATAAATGTCATGTAGAAACCCATCAAATCATTAGTAAAATCCAATTTTATTATAGGATCTATTACATCAGATTCTTGTATTTCTTGATAAGACCTACAAGTAGCTAGTGTATCTAATTCTCTTTTCCACAATTCTTCAAAGTTCCCATCTGGTTGAAATTTTAAAAGTTTTTCTCTAGTGGACTCATCAAATTGGTTATTCTTATATTGTTCCATTCTTGAATTAGATCTAAAAGATAGTAATGTAATAAAAATTCTTAGTTTTTCCAACTCACGCCTTGAAATTACTACCTCATCTTTATCAAGAATCTTTTTAGCAATTAAGTCAGCAATTTCACACTCGAAAACTGAAAACTTAGATTCAATTTGAGTAGGATCGTCTTCATTTAATAATTCATCTCTATACATATCCATGTTCATGAATATGCTCTTGATATTTCTTTTTTCAAGTTTATTCTTTTCAATATTCCAATAATTTACTTGACCATTTTCATCGTTAAAATTTTTTAGTATAAATCTAGGTATATAATGATGCTTATGTGCTTCTTGTTTCATAATTCGTCACC
>JALEMY010000049.1 GCA_022767485.1 Erysipelotrichaceae bacterium | reverse complement strand
CAATTGCGATTACAGCTGCTATTACTTTAGCCGCAAAAACTGCTGAGGTTGTAACTTTACAAGTCAAAAAAAGTATGGCTGATGGAGATGATGCAAGTGGTATTTTTACAGATGTTGTAGACGCAATTGCTGGAAACTCTTTGAAAATTATATGGTTAACACCTTTAGCAAAAACAGCAGGATTTGCAAGTGGGATTTATAGCCAATCGTATAGTTTTGCTCAAATATGGCAACTAATGAGATTAGATGGTTTTAATATAGGTAATGCACTTGGTGGTTCAATATACGCTTTAAAGGATAGATTTGCTAATATTGGACAATATATGAGTATGAATACAACCAAATTCGGGTATGCTATTGCATATGGGTTTGCCGCATTAGCAGTTGGACGTTTAGTTTATTCAATATTTGAAGATGATTATTTAGGAAGAGCGAATCAAAGAGGTTATAAATTATATTAAATGAATTAAATAGGGGAGGTAAAAATGAAAATGATTAATATTATTTTATTAATTTGTATAATTTTAATGATAATCATTGGCGTTTGTGAGTTATTTTTAGATATAGTATTTTCGTTTGGAATTATATCTCCTACTATAGATCTTAGAATAGAACTTCTTATAATAGAGTATGCATTACTTGTAGTATTGTTGGGATTAATATTACTTAAAGTACTAATGAAAAATAAAAAATAATTTAACACAAACTTGCGGGAGTGTGGCTGTCTTAACAGATGGCTGCACTCTTTTTTGTATGACGGGCATGACATAAATCTATGGTGAAAGTCCCAAGAGACGTTTTTGTCGCAAAATCGATAGCGACTTGCAAAGCATAAACCAGTGATGGAGCGTGAAAAGAAGCAATAGCGAAATCGTGGCCCAACGAGAAGAAACTTAAGACAAAGGCTTATTAAAGGGGTAAACTGTCGAAACACAACAAAGCTCAAAAGACAAACGTAACTTTAATAAGTAAATTAAGTGGGTAAACGAGGAAAGAGTTATGATTTATCCCGTGAGGTCTCATAGAGGTAAAACTAGTAACAACGAACTATGAGAAGTCAGCAGAGGTCATAGTAGGTAGGAATACTGAAGGACTGAACAATTTATAAGACTATGGAAGTCTTGAAATCGCTAGCGAATAGCTAGAATGTATATAAAGGGTAAAGAAGTTAAACGTAATTTAATGTATAAATTTCTAAAGAATGTTTTCGCTAGATAACGAAAAGAAAGGAAGTAGACAAGCTATGAGTGAAGATATTATCACAAAGATACTTGACCCGAAACAATTTAAATGAAGCCTTTAAACGCGTAAAAGCGATTAAAGGACCAAGTGGGATTGATGATATGGATATTGAAGAAACAAAAACACATATCAAAGAACACAAAAATACTATTGTTTGGCAATTATATAATAGAAAATATCAACCTCAACCTGTACGTAGGGTAGAAATTCCAAAACCAAATGGTGGTATGAGAAAATTAGGAATACCAACTGTTTTAGATAGGGTAATTCAACAAGCAATGGTGCAAGTATTATCACCAATGTTTGAACCACAATTTAGTGATAATAGTTATGGTTTTAGACCAAATAGGTCTTGTGAAAAAGCAATAATTAAAGCGCTAGAATTTATGAATGATGGTTATGATTGGGTTGTCGATATTGACCTTGAGAAATTCTTAAAATTATTAGATGAATGGTTGCGCACAAGAGTAAGAATGATTATTTGGAAAATGTGGAAGTTACCAAAAACAAGAACGTTAAACTTAATGAGATGTGGACTAAATAAAGACGAAGCGACAAGAACAGCTTACTCAAGAAAAGGGTACTACGCCGTAGCAAGAACATTTCAACTGGGTTCTACGATATCAAAACTCAGACTTTCTAAACCAAATAAAACAAAAGAACGAAGAGGTTTAGTCTTTGCTCTAGATTATTATTTAGCTAGAATTTAAACTTATAAATTGAACCGCCCATTGCTGAACGGCACGATGTGGTGGTGTGAGAGGAAAAA
Source organism: Erysipelotrichaceae bacterium (assembly GCA_022767485.1). Lineage (GTDB taxonomy): Bacteria > Bacillota_I > Bacilli_A > RFN20 > CAG-631 > CAKPXW01. The sequence goes on along the minus strand of JALEMY010000049.1, from coordinate 4,171 downwards.
AATCAAATTTTCTCTACTCGATTATTTGTTTATAGAAATTGCTAATAAACTATAATATTAAAAACTTTGATATGCAATTATAATGTTGGAAAAACAAGACAAATCGAATTGTTAAAATATAATTGCTATGATTTCGTCGATAAATATGGTAAAATAATAGTATGTTTATAAAGAAAAGGTGACAAGTATGGAAGTTAAAACGATCGTTATTACAGGGGCAAGCGATGGTATTGGAGCATGTGCTGCTAAAAAATTAAAAGAATTAGGTCACAATGTAATAATTGTAGGAAGAAATCCTTTAAAAACTAAAAAAGTTGCGGAAGAAATAAATGTTAATTATTATATTGCTGATTATGCAAAGCTTGCCGATGTTGTATCTTTAGCTAACAAACTTAACAAATTAGATCATATCGATGTTTTATTAAATAACGCTGGAGCAGCAATGGATAAAAGAAAAGAAACAATCGATGGCTTTGAACAGACATTTCAAGTGAATGTTTTAGCCCCTTTTTTACTTACATACCTTTTACTTGATAAGCTTTGTCAAAGTAAAGCAACTGTTGTCCAAACGTCAAGTATTGCAGCTAATATCTTTGCTAAATTTGATATTGATGATCTATTAAATACCAAAGATTATTCGATATTAAAAGCATATGGTAATGCCAAGTTGTGTAACGTTTTATTTACAAGACAACTACATAAAAGATATTATGATAAAGGAATTAATGCGGTTGCTTTTCAACCTGGAATTCCAAGAACAAATTTTGCTAGTGAATCATCAAGGTTTTTAAATTTTATGTATCATTCTGTTTTTAAATATATATTTACGATGTCAAAGCAAAGAAGCGCTAAACGTTTAGTATATTTTGCTTTAGCAAAACCTGAAAAAGATTTCAAGTGTGGGCAAATGTACACGTATAAAAAAACATATAAAATTAAATTTAATGATAAAAATGGTGAAATTAGTGAAAAGCTATGGAATCAATGCCTAAAGATGACAAAAGATTATATAAAATAATGTAAATTATATATTTTATATATAAGACATTTAGGAAAATAATGGCAAAGTAGGAATACATTTCTTGTTTATATGCATATAATCATGATAAAATATAATTGTTTTTATTAATAGGAAAAATAAATATGAAGAAAAGAAAACATTCCATTATATATTGGCTTTGTTGCATTTGTTATATCGTTTGCTTAATAGTAATTATTAGTGAATCATGTATGGGTGGAGAATTAAGTTCAAGCCAAAGCAATACAGTCGGAGGAGCTATAGCAGAAATCATTAATAACGTAAAGGGCGATCAAACAATTGTTAAAAAGCCAACAAGCATCAAGATAGATAATAAAATATCTACTGCTAATGTAAATGATACATATCAGTTACATGCTTTTGTCTTGCCAGAAGATGCCACTTATAAATCTATTGTTTATTCTTCAAGTAATGAAAATGTTGCTACAATAAATGAAAATGGACTTATCCATTTTATCAAAGAAGGAAGTGTTACTTTTTTTGCATATAATGACACATATGTAAACATTTTAGATGAAATGAGTGTGTATGTTAGTAATGTTATAGAGACATCGATTTCTTGTAGCATTACAAATGCCACAATAATAGATGATGTTTACCATTTAGATTTAAATGGTAGTGATTATTATATTAATACTACTTTATCGCCAAGCAATGTCACAAATAAAAATGTCACTTATCATTTAGATAATGCAAATTATATAAGTATCGATGAAAACGGCAAAATAACTCCCAAAAAGTATTCAGCAGATGAAATGAGTATTATAACTATAAGTTCAAATTATTTGACATGCGAAATTAAAGTTGTTGTCGATGTAGATATTATCGAATTAGAAACAATTGATGTTATGCAAGATAATTATACAATTTATCCAACGCAAATAATTACTCCAAAAGTAACATTTACTCCAAAAGATGCGACGTTTAAAGAGTATCGTTTAAAAAGTAGTGATGAATCTATTGTTCGTATTTCATCTTTTTCATTTAAAGGTGTTAAACAAGGAATTGCGACTGTAAAAATTATCTCTTTAAAATATGAAAGTATCGTAAAAGAAATTCAAGTTCAAGTTCTTCCATCTCCATCCCTTGAAGACTTTACTCCTTCTTTACCTTTAGAAATTGTTGAAGGAACAAGGCAAAAAATATCTATTAAAAACATTTCTCCAGCATATGCTTCATTATCTAGTATCATTTATCAAAGTTTAGATCCATCTATCGCAACTGTAGATTCTACTGGTGTGATAAGCGCTATATCTATCGGACAAACAAGTATTATTTTATCTGATAGAAACAATATTTTTTCAGATAAAACAATCGTGGTAAATGTCATTGAAAAAAGTGTTTCTAACGATTATACAATTGACTTTGACATCACATATAAAAAAGGAGAAAATCCTGGAGTGATTATCAATAATGAAGTTGATATTACAGATTATTTTAGCGTTGATACATTTTATTATGAACAAGATCATGAAACGACAAATAAAGAAATTAAATATAGCATTGATGGAAGTTCTACAGCCAATGCTACTTTGATAAATAATATATTAAAAGTTTCAACAATTGGGGAAGTAATTGTTAATATTACCCATGTTGCTTCTAAAATTACTAAGATAGCAAAAATGATGGCAATTGATGATTTTAATATCGATATTAGTGGAACAAATAATTCTTCATCGTGTTATATAAATAAAAAATTTGATATTTCAATTAATAATGTAATGCATTCAAATCAAAGTTATTTTATAGTTTTACAAAATAATCAAATAGCTACAATAAGTAGCGATGAAAACAATAAAAATGTATATCATGTAGTTCCACTTGCTATCGGAGAAATAATCATTGATATTATCCCATGTTATGGAGATAGGATGTTTAATGATTTAAGCAGACAAATAATTATAAATTCTATCCATAGAAAAATGACAAAAATAGATTTTTCAATATATGATATGAAGACAAATGAAACAATTGTTTGTGAAAACAATGAACTAATCATTTATAAAAATGATAAGATTATGCTAAAACCAATCATCGACAAAAATGTCACAATTCATAATATTGTTTTTTCAAGTAGTAATGAAGATATTGCAACAATTAATATGCAAGGAATACTACAAATTAAAAACATTGGAGTTATAAATGCTACGGTTATGGATAATGAATCGAACTTGTCCAAATCGATATTGATTAAGATATATAACAAGATAGAAGTTGACACAAAAAATGCTATTTCTTTTTCTGGTAAAAAAGCCAATTATGATAGCGAAAGTCAAACATATAGTTTAATAAATGGTTATTCAGGAAAAATAAAATTAAACTTTACGGAAGATACGACATATACGTCTATTAAATATATGTCAGATGATGAAAAAATAATTACTGTTGGAAAAGATGGTACATTAACGCCTAAAAAAGCTGGAAAAACCACAATACATTTAATATGTGATGATGGTGTTTTAAATCCGATTGTAATCGATATAAATGTTGAGGTTTTAAAACAAAACTTTATCAGTGACTTAAGTACTTTTTTCTTTAAAGTACGTAAAGCAGTTGGACATTTTGGAGCATTTTTGGTTTTAGGAATATTTTCAACGATTACATATTTGTTATTGTTTAATAGGAAAAAGACGTTATTTGCGATATTTTTAAATTATTTATTAGGGTTTACAGTTGGTTGTTTATCAGAATATATTCAAATATTTGTTCCAGGAAGATATGGAGTATGGAAAGATGTTGTTATCGATTTTTTAGGTTTTATGATATCTGCTACTGTAATTACCATTATTATAGTTTCAATGATTCTTTTAAAAGAAAGAAAAAAGAAAAAGAATGATATAAAATGGAGCTGTAAAGAAATAAACTATGAAAAGTAGTTGTTTCAATACAGCTTTTTTTTGTTGCTAAGGCATAAAAAAAGAGCTCCTTTTCAGTGAAAAGAAAGCTCAATTTTGTTATAATTAACTTATGAATAAGTTAATCTCTAACCCACAATTAGAGAATAACATAATTCAAATGAAATTACCACTAGAAGTTGAAATTTTTATTGATCCAACAGATCCAGTGGTTAGCTTCAAAGAGGTCATGGAAGGAGTAAATTTAAGTAAATATTTAAAAAACGACTCTATCGAG
>JALEMY010000042.1 GCA_022767485.1 Erysipelotrichaceae bacterium | reverse complement strand
TTTGGTTGGTTTGAATTACTTCCTTTGTCAAAAGAAACTGAAAAATTAGTTCCTTCATATCCATATACTGTCATATCTTTTTTGTCTTCATATCCTTGTTTTGAAAAGTTAACTGACTCAGTTGTCTCCGCATTTACAACCTTAATTCCCATACTACCAGTAAAAGTAACTACTCCCAAAGTTAGAAGCAAGGAACCAATGATAGCACTTAAATATTTCTTAAGTTTCATTTTTTTGTTCTCCTTTCAATAATGTGTTATTAATGTTTAGTATACATTTTAAAAAAAAAGGAAAACTATTATTGGTGAATAAAATGGAACATTCTATATGGGAAGATTATCGAAATAAAAAAACTTTTCCTTCAATTGATAAAGATTATAAGACTGATGTATTAATTATTGGTGGTGGTATTGCTGGGATTTTATGTGCTTATGAACTGAAAAAAAGAAATATAGATTATATCTTAGTTGATAAAAATTATGTTGGTAGTGGTATTAGCAAGAATACTACTGCTTTTATTAGTTTCATTCATGATTTTTCATATTATGAAATGATTAGTAAACTTGGAATAAATAAGGCTAAGGAATATATTGATTTATGTAAGGCTGCTATGAAAAAATATGAAGAATTAGCTTTATTATATGATTTTGACTATGAAAAGAAAGATTTATATTTATATTCGATGGATGAAGATAAAATAATCAATGAAAAAATAGCACTTGAATTATTAAAAGTTAATGTTAGTTATGTAAATAAGCTTGAAGTTGATGATAGTTTTAATAAAGCCATAAAAATAAAAGATCAAGCGATAATTAATCCTTTAAAGTTAATAGATGCTTTAGCTAATGAACTAAATATATTTGAACATAGTAATGTAAGTAAAGTATATGATAATGAAGCTATATGTAATAATCATATCATTTCCTTTAATCATGTTATTATGGCAAGTAATTATCCTTTAGTTAATAAAAAAGGTTTATATTTTATGAAGTTAAGACAAAAAAGATCTTATGTAGTAGCAATAAATAAACAAATCAATCAATTATATATAAATATAGATGATGATGGTTTATATTATCGTCCTTATAAAGAATATATGATTGTTGGAGGAAATGATCGTTTAACAAATAAAAAATGTGAAAATAACTTTTATTTACAAATGAAAGAAAAATATAAAGGCGAAGAAATAAAATATTATTGGAGTAATCAAGATTGTATTAGTTTAGATCAAATACCTTATATTGGTAGATTTAATAATGCTCATAATAATTGGTATGTGACAACAGGATATAATCTTTATGGTTTTACTTTTGCAATGAGTTCTAGTAGAATACTTGCTGATATGATAGAAGGAAAATTAGAAGAAAATCCTTATTTACTTACTCCAGCAAGAAGTATATTACATAAAAAGTTAATATCATCTTTGGCTATTACAATATCTAATCTATTTTCTTTGAAAGTAAATAGATGTACTCATATGGGTTGTGCTTTAAAATATAATGAAATAGACGATACTTTTGAGTGTCCTTGTCATGGCTCTAGATATGATAAAAATGGTAAGTTATTAAATGGTCCTGCCCAAAAAGATTTAGAAATAAAATAGCAATAAATGTTAGATGAACCCCGTAAGGGATAAAACTAAATCAGGCAAAAAGAAAACCTCATCCAAGAGATAATAACTCAAGGGTGAGGTTATTTTGTTTATTAAAATCCATTCAGTTTCTCAGTAATGTATGCCACTGTTATATTAGCACCTACATTTATTAAAAAATCTTTTAGCCCATTAAGCGCAGCTTTAATAATGCTTGTTTTTTTATTGGACTTAATTGAATTATCAATTTCTTCTAGTATTTCTAAGGCTTCGTTTTTATCCTTGTCACTAATTTTTTCGGTTTCTATTGACTTTTTAATTTCATCAATCATCTTGTTAATGTCATTATAGATTAAATTATTAGAATTGTTGCTTCCAGAAGTTAGTTGTGAACTATTAACATTTCCTGTAACAACAGGGCCATAATAATTAACTTGTTGTGGTATTAATTTTGCCTTTTCTTTCTCTGCTTCATTAAATTCATACTCTTCGCCTAATATGTCATCATTTTCAAGCTTTAAACACCATTCAAGTAAATGGTTTTTGACACTTTCTATAACTCCCATAACCGCATTTTTTGAGATAATGAAATAACATGGAAAATGAACGCCTTCATTTGCACATAACAATTCAGAAAGTTCATTTGGTAGCGGTATAACTATTGATTGTTCGCTTTTTGATAAACTAATTAGTTCTGAAATAGGATTAGATAGCTTTCTAGAATTTAATTGTTCTGTAATAGAAGATGGCACCATTACAGGAATCAAACCATAATAAGGATTTTTTGCTTTTATTTCGCCTATGACATTTCTGTAATCAGGAATATCATCATCTTTATCATATCCATTTAATTCGCAGTCAATCCATTGATTAAAGTCATTTAAATTTAATTTTGTAGCTATAAGTTTTGCCTTTCTTAATATTGAAATTGTATCTAGTCTATTTTCAATGATGTCTTTTTGCAATTCTATTACCAATTTACTCATTTTTCCTCCTCCTCTCTATACAATACTTTTGTGAGTATCTGGTTTCATAATAAGTATTAATGACTACCTTTTTCTCTGTTACACTTAGTTTACACTTATTGCTTTTTATTGTTTATGAAAGAGAGTTTATATAGTTTAAGATATTAACTTCTAAGTCTTCCCAAGAAACAACGCTTCTCATATTTTTGGCGATTGTAGTAGTTGATGTTCCATCAATCTTTCCTTGAATTGCTACGTCCATTGCTTGTTTTACTTTTGTTTCATCTACACCACAAGCTTCATATATCCAAAGAAGTAGTTCAGGACATAATAGTTTTGAATACACTCTTGATTTAGCTGATTCATTCCAAGATAAACTACCACTTTCAATACTAGGATAAAGCCAAGAATCAAAGAAGTGCCATTTTTGATTTGGTGAGTGTTTAGACTTATCAACTAAGATACCAAGTTTTTTAGCATAGTCGATATAACCTCCACTACTTTGTTGATATTGTTCGATAAATTCATCAGAATATGGATAATGTTCTTCTTTATCTTCTAAATAAATAGCTATTCCTTTCATGGTAATAACACCATTAATAATACATGGTGTATCATCTTTAGATATAGTTTCACTACTATTTTCAATAACACTAGATGAATCACTGCTTATTTCTTCATTACTACTAGATGACTCATCAATATTACTTTCACCATAACCATAAAAGCGAATATTGTCGATACCTACATCCATTTTATAATCTACGCTTGTTTCACTATAAAATGATAAAAATATTTCAGGATTATCATGAGTAATTATTTCAACATCTCTAATGATTTCTCCATTTTTTAAAGCAGATAATGTTATTTCATCATTGACATTAACTTTACTATAAGTTTTTTCTTGTTTGATATCTAAGATGATTTTACTATATCCTATAGTGTTGATTGTTAACATACGTGATTCATCTATAGTATTTGCAGCAAGACGCATTCCTAAAGTATTATCATCGATTTTAGCAGAGCTTGTTTGTGTTACTTTCCCATCTGCAACTATCAAACCATCATAATATGAATTATGGGCTGTAGCACTCATATTTCCTTTTACAATATCTTCAAAGTCAATCACTTTTAATAGTGTAATTTCCATCTCACTACTAGATGATTCTTCAATTGT
>JALEMY010000025.1 GCA_022767485.1 Erysipelotrichaceae bacterium | reverse complement strand
AGCTTTATCTTCATCGATGAGTGTACCATGAACAGCCATTTCATCAAACACATTTTTAATATCTGAAATGTTTTCAGTTGAAGCAGAAACCATTTTTCCATCTTTAATAGCACGAATATAAATAGTTTCATTTTCTGCTACGCTATATTTTTCCACTTTGCCATGAAAAACTTCGATTGAAAGTTCGTTTTTTTCAATTGTTTTAAATTCAACATCACTAAAACCTAATTGTTTTGCATAGTCAAAATATTTATCTAGTTTCATGCTTTCACCTTGCCTTTCGTTCCACCAACTAAAATAGATTTAACACGAATTGTTGGTTGTCCAACATCCGCTGGAATGCTTCCAGATGAAGCACCACACATTCCTTGTTCTAACCGTAAATTATTTGCAATCATATCGATATTAAATAATACTTTTGCGCCATTTCCAATAAGAGTAGCACCTTTAACTGGTGTTGTTATTTTTCCATCTTCAATCATATAACCTTCACGAACAGCAAAGTTAAAATCACCAGTAGTTGGATTTACCGATCCACCACCTAAAACTTTCGCATATAAACCATATTTAGTATTTTTTATAATTTCATCTCTTGTCGATGTCCCATTACCGATAAATGTGTTAGACATTCTAGATGTTGGAACATATTTATATGATTGTCTACGACATGCTCCATTTCCTAATTCATTCATCGCACGACCATTGAAATTATCCACTAGATAATTGATTAAATAACCATTTTTAATAAGTTGCGTTCTTTGTGTCTTGTTTCCTTCATCATCATAGTTTGAAGAACCCCAACCACCATCGATTGTTCCATCATCAAAAGCATTGACGATACTCGAAGCGACTTTTTGGCCTTTTTTATCAGAAAATACCGATAAATTTTTAGAAACTAAACTAGCTTCAAGACCATGTCCACAAGCTTCATGGAAGATAACACCACCAAAACCATTTTCAATAACAACGCACATCTCTCCAGATGGACAATCTGTTGCTGAAAGCATCGTAATAGCTGATTTTGCACTGTCTAATGCAACCTCATTTAAACTGATTTGATCTTTAAAAAACTCAAAGCCTCTTTGAGCGCCAGGTCCTCTAGTACCAATTTGCATATTGCTTCCTTCAAAAGCATAAGTTGTAAAGAAACATCTGCCACGAACACGTTTATCTTTAACTATTTTGCCATCGCTATTATATATAGTTACTTTTTGATTTGAAAAACTATATCTTACATCTACTTTTTTTATTCTTTGATCATAAGCAAGTGCTACATCACTTGCTTTCTTAATTAGCAATACTTGCTCATCTAAACCAACCTTATCATAAGGATTTTTTGCTTTGTTTTTCATCTTTTCTTTTACTTCAACAACATCTTCAACAAAGTGAGTTTGACTACCTTCAAAGCAATCTTTTAAACTATTAGCTAGATTTAATAAATTAGTGTATGTGATGTTATTACTATATCCATAAACACACTTATCATCTTTTAAAATACGAATACCACAACCACAAATATTATTGATATTTGTCTTACTTACTTTACTGTTTTCAAACATTAAAGTAGTCGATGTCGTATCTTCAAAATAAAGTTCGCTATAATCTCCACCAGTTTTTAATGCGGCATTTAATATATCTAGTATTTGATTTTTGTTCACTTTTATCATCCTTTCTTTTTAATACTTAGATTCATTATACACAAAAACTTAGAAAAAAAGCACTATTTTTTTTAAAATAGTACTTTGCCTTCTTTTATTAATAACTCGTGGAATGTTTGCTCATCCATGGTTTGAATATGTAATGCATTTGCTTTATCAAGCTTGCTACCTGCTTGCTCGCCAACAATAACCAAATCGGTTTTTTTAGAAACTGAACTAGCCATTTTTGCTCCACACATATTTTCTAAAATACTAGAAGCATCGCTACGACTAATGAAAGATAAAGTTCCTGTTAAAACGATTGTTTTATTATAAAAGAAACTTGAAGTATCAGCATGCGAAACATTTAAATTTTCCATATTAACGCCATAAGCTTTTAAACGCATAATAAGTTCGATATTTTTGCTTTCTTTAAAGAAATTTACGATATCTAAAGCCATTATTTCTCCAATATTATCAATAGATGATAAACGAATAACATCAGCGTCCATTAAAGCATCAATTGTGTTAAATTCATTAGCTAATATTTTAGCTGTCTTTTCACCAACTTGTAAAATACCTAAAGCAAATAATAACCTTTCTAGTGAATTTTTCTTAGATTTTTCTATAGCAGCAAGCAAGTTATTTACCGACTTTTCGCCCCATCCTGGAATATGTTTTAATTCATATTCATATTTATATAGTTCATAGATATCAGCAACATTTTCAATATAGCCTTTATCTAAAAGCATTTTAACATTAGCCTCACCCATACCATCGATATTCATCGCTTTTCTTTCACAAAAATGAATGACACTTTCAAGCACTCTTGCAGGACAGGAAATATTTAAACAATAATAATCAGCTTCATCTTCTTCTTTATATATTTTTTCATTACAAATTGGACAAGAAGAAATCATTTTAAAAGGAATAGCGTCTTTTTCTCTTCTATTTAATAAAACATCTCCAACTTCAGGAATGACATCTCCTGCCTTATGAATCGTTATTGTATCACCTATTCTTAGATCTTTTTGCTTGATGTAATCTTCATTATGAAGGGAAGCTCTAGTAATGGTTGATCCTGCAACTTTAGTTGGTTCAATAACAGCATTTGGCGTAATTCTTCCAGTTCTTCCAACCGTAAAAATGATATCTAATAATTTAGCTGGTACTTCTTCTGGAGGAAATTTATAAGCTGTTGCCCACTTTGGAGCCTTGTTAGTGTTTCCAATACTTGAATATAAATCAAGTTCATTAACTTTAATTACCACCCCATCAATATCATAAGGAAGAAGTGGTCTTCTTTCACTTAAATCTTGTATATATGTTAAGATCTCATCGACATTTTTTACAATTTTAGCATTAGGATTAACACTAAAGCCTAATTTTTTCATAAACATTAAGGCTTCATATTGTGTTTTAATACCATAACTTTCAGGTTTTATAAGGGTATAAATAAAAGTATCAAGATTTCTACTTTTTGTTATTTGATAATCAAGTTGGCGAAGCGAACCTGCTGCCGCATTACGGCAATTTGCAAATAAAGGTTTGTGCTCTGCTTCTTGAATTTTATTTAATTCATCAAGCACTTGATGAGACATATATACTTCGCCTCTAACTTCAATTTTCTCTTTAAAATCGATGTGCTGAGGAATTGATTTAATTTGATAAGCATTTAAAGTAATATCTTCTCCTGTTACACCATCGCCTCTAGTTGCTGCATGAAGCAATGTGCCATTTTCATATATAAGAGAAATAGATAAGCCATCTATTTTACATTCACATACATACTCATCGCACTTTTCCACAGCTTCATCAACTCTTTGAGTAAAGGCTCTTATTTCCTCTTCGTTATAGACGTTTGATAAAGATAACATACTTTGAGAATGCTTTATTTTCTTAAAGGAAGAATCGAAAGTTCCACCAACTCTTTGTGTTGGTGAATCAGGTGTAATATATTGTGGATACTCTTTTTCTAAATCGATAAGTTGATTCATTAGTTTATCATATTCAGCATCTGAAACAGAAGATTGATTTAAATTATAGTATTCATATTCATATTTCTTGAGCAATTCTCTTAAATGAATAATCTTTTCTATAGGATTATTACTTTCCATATATATTTCCTCCTATTAAATTAAATGAACAAACTTGTGTGAAGCATTAAGTGTCTTTTTTCCATATTTGGAGTCTTTAAAAATAACATCGATTAAACCATCGTGAGAGTTGATAACGATTCCTTCTCCAAAAACATCATGTTTTATCATTGACCCTGCACGAATATTTAAATTGTCATGCACAATATTATCATTTCTAATCACAACATTTTCTTTTTTAGCTGTCTCTTTAATTTCTCTTAAAAAGCGTGAAGGTAAGCGCGCTCCATTATAACTATATCCTCCACTTGTCGATAAAAACAATCTTTTTTTAGCTCTAGTAATTGCGACATAAAATAAGCGTCTTTCTTCTTCTATGCCATCTTCACTTTCTTGAATTGTTCTAGAACTTGGAAAAATCATATCGACAAGTCCATATACGAAAACATTATTAAACTCCAACCCTTTAGCAGTGTGAATGGTCATTAAGCGCACGTAGTCATTACTTGAATCTTCTTTCATTTCATCTTGTGAAGACATAAGCGTCACATTGCATACAAATTCTTCTAAAGAAGCATCTTCTTCTTTAAAATACGCTTTCATTTGATTAATAAATTGATGAACGTTATCAATTCTATCATCTTGCTCATAAGAAATTAACATATCTAAATACCCATTTGAGTGCAAAAAATCATCCAAGATTTTAGCAGCGTTTAATGGTTCTAATAATAAATTATCATGAAGCTTTTGCACATCTTTTAAAAACGAATTCAAAGATTTTCCTTGTGCAGGTTTATATAGTTTTTCAAGTTCTGCAGAATTGTTTTTTAAATGATGATAAATAGATGTATTTTCTGTAGTAGCATTAGCTTTTAGTTTTTCTAAAGTTGTTTTCCCTACACCAGTTTTAGTATTTTCAATAAGTCTAACACAGGACAAATCATCGTTTAAATTAGTAGCAATGCGCAAATAAGCGATACAATCTTTCACTTCGCTTCTTCTATAAAAGCGAATTCCTCCATATACTTTATATTTTATTCCTTTTTGCATCAATTCTTGTTCGATTGATGATGATTGGGCATTTGTTCGATATAAAATGGCAAAATCTTTATAAAAAATTGTTTGACCATCATATAAATCCAAAATATTTTTAACAACGTATTTTGCTTCTTCTTGCTCGTTTTCACCATAAAAAGTTGATATTTCAAAGCCCTTTTCAGCATTGGTAAATAAGTTCTTTTTAATTCTTTTATGGTTGTGTTGAATAAGTCGATTAGCAACATTTAAAATATTACCTGTTGAACGATAATTTTGCTCTAATGATATCGTTTGTGTTCCAGCAAAATTAGCTTCAAATTCTAAAATGATATTAATATCAGCCCCTCGCCAAGTATAAATTGTTTGATCTGGATCACCGACAACGGTAATTTCATTATCTTTACCTGCAAGTTGCGTTAATAATTTATATTGATTAGGATCGACATCTTGAAACTCGTCAACTAAAATATGGCGCAGTCTTCTTTGCCATTTTTTCATTATTTCAGGATATTTATCAAATATTTCAATAGGTTTTAAAATCAAATCATCAAAATCAAATGAATAATTCTTTTTTAAAAATTCTTCATATGCTTGATATACTAAAGCTACTTGTTGCTTATAATAATTATGAGCGTTTAATTCTAAATCTTTTTTAGGAGTTATCCAATGATTCTTACAATATTCAATATGATCTAAACAAGTTGAAATCTTAATCATTTTATCGTTAATTTCTAACTCTTTCATAATATCCTTAACAATCTTTTTTTGATCATCATCATCTAAAACAGTAAAGTTTGCAGGATAGTCTAATAATTTGCATTCTTCTCTTAATATTCTAGAGCCATAAGCATGAAATGTAGCAATCGTAGTTTTAAGTTTTCCCATATTCAATTTTTCTTCAACACGATTTCTTATTTCTTCCGCTGCTTTGTTGGTAAAAGTTATCGCTAATATAGAAGATGGATAATAATGTAATTGGTCGATAAGATAGGCAATTCTATAGGTTAAAACGCGTGTTTTTCCACTTCCAGCACCAGCGATAATACGCAAATATTTACTATTTGATGTCGCTGCTTCATATTGTTTTTCATTTAATAAATTTCTTAAATCATCCATACATTTTTACCCTCTTTTTTGTATAGTAATTATACCATAATCTTTCACATATAGAAATAAAAAAAGATGACATTCAAGTCATCATTTTTAAGATAGTAAATTATTATCTATAATAACATCTGCAAAGGCATTTCCAAGTTTTATCATCGAATCTATAGTGTAATGATATAAATCACCCCCACCATGTTCATCATCGCCAATTTTTAAACCTAGCCCATTTCCTCTTGTTTCAATATAATAATTATGCTCACTTAAATCAGAAACGTTCTTTTTAGCTATATTGATAGCCATTTGTGCTTTCCATATAGAAAGTTCTGATATCGCTGCATCAATAAATGCAATATTTTCTTTATCTTTATCCTTAGCATAATCAGCAAATTCATTTCTAAAATCACCAATTAGATTTTTAGTATTTTCTTCATATTCATCTGTCATATAATTTCCAGCTGAATCAGTTTCTCCTTGCATCCATAAAAATCCACGAATTTCTGGAATTAAGTTTTCTTGCTTTAATAAGGCTAAATTATTATGTACAAACTCTACCATCTTGGTAAATAAATTATTTTCGCCTCCACTTGAAATAGGTAGCCATTCGTGAGCATTTGCTAAACCAGAAGCGCCTCTTGTGAATTTGATTAAATATACTGGATTATCATTTTCTGTTAAGTGTTCATTTAATCTTTCCGCAATTCCAAGTTCTGGGCCAAAATAATTTGGTAAAAAACCTTGGCCTAAGCGAACTTTTCTAAACTTACCTAGCATAGGATCTTTAACATTAGAATAATTACCATTAGTTGCTTTATCAGTCCAATAGCTTATTTGGATTTGTGAAAAACCAAATTGAAAATCGTTATAATCACGATTGCTATCTTCACAAAATGTTTCAAAATTATCAAGTTTTGTATTACCTTCCATATTGGATTGACCACACATGACAAACACTTTTACTACATTATCATCTAAATTGTTGCTAAGGTCAATTTCACTTTCATTACCATTTTGCTTACATGAAACAAGAGATAGTAAAAGCGCTATTAGACATAACACATTTTTCTTAATCTTCATTTTTACTCCTTTATTTTCATCTTTCTTTAATGGCATTTTCTTCACTAATTTTTTCAATATTAACATAATCTGAACAGTATGTACTCGTAATTAATTCTCCATAAGATTGATGTCTTTTATTAAAAGATAACATAAACAAATTAACTAGGCCTAAAAGTATCAAAGTAAAACTTACAGTAGCCAAAGGAATCACTTTATCGCCAATTTGAAATAATGGTACTTTACAAGCGTTTTCAATGCCAGTTATCATCATCAAACATACAAACGAAATATAAATGTTCATTATAACTAATATAAGTGATCTAACACATATTGCTATTGCTTTAGGTCTAGTGTTTTTAATTGTCAGTGTTTTTGTATGAGCAATTTTATTTCCTAACGTATCACCTTTTAAACAAAGAGGAATGATTAGAGTAAAAATTATCATAAAAATCGCATAAATAATAATTGCTGGAATTCCTATTCCATATCCTTGTTTATATAATGAATCGTTGAATTTTTTTACAATATCAACCATAAATTCACTATTTTTTTCTTTTTCAACTGCTTGCAACCATTGCTTTTGAAAATGGTAAGATAATTTGTTATTTGCATTATCGGTTTCTTCATTAATAACGCCTGATGTATATTGATTGATCAAAGAATATATTTCACTTTTTAATGTTCCAACAAGATTGCTATTTCCATTTCTATAAGTAAACAAACTATCTTCCGTATCGATTTTTAAAATTTCATTGTTAAACTGACTTACACTCATACTTTGCGCATAATTAATATAATAGTAAGCAAACATATTTTTATAATCGCCATTTTCATCTTTTTCTTGATTGTCTAATAATTCTTTAACATATAAATCATATATTTCTTTTGCTCCAAGTGCTTCATCATTACTACCTTTTACATATAGACGAGTTTCATACATATGTTCATATATATCTAAAGTCAATTGCTTTTGATACAAAACATTTTCATCAAAATCGCAAGATGATTTTCCTATAGGATAACCTACAAACAAGTAAAAAATAATCGATAAAGTAAAAACTAATATCAAGTCGATAAAACCAGTTAAATATCTTCTGCCAACTGATGCTTTTCCATAATCACTATACATATAAATACTCTCCTATGAAAAACTCATTATTTTACATTTTCATTCATATCAACGATAGATTTTGCAAACATACTACCGATTTGTAACATTTCCTCTTTTGACCAATGGACAAAGTCCCATTGCCCATATTTTCCTTTTCCAGCTTCACTTGCGCTACATCTAGGCTTTAAATCACTAATACGTACTATATCAACTAATCCTTCCCCTTTCTTCTTTAAATATTCTAAAGAGACATAAAAAGGATTCGTTTTATCAGGATAGTTTTGACTTGCTAATTCACCTAAGGCAAATGGTAAAGACTCATAGCCTGTATTGCTACGAATATAATTCATCAAAGCTTTCATTCTTGAATGGTAATCTTTACAAGTGGCATAATCTGCTTCTCCTTGCATCCAAGCACAACCCATCAACACTACTTTATATCCTTCTTCTTCAAAACGAGCTACTGCTTGATTTATCGTATCGATTAGATTTATCGCATTTTCACCATTTCCTAATTCATCGTAAACATTCCAATCGCCACGATCACTTGATGCATCTTTTACTATGCTTGAGCCGTTATATGCACATTTAATAATTCCATAATGTTGTTCTTCATTTTGTAATGAAGAAAAATACTTGGCCATTCCAACTTCCATACCAAAAAAATCTTTTGTTGTTCCATTTCCTTTATGAGGTTTTGAAGATACATAACTAAGTTTTAAAGCATCCTCAACATCACCATTTCCATAATATAAAATATCTGGATAGTCTTGTTGATCTTCTTCTTTTAAATCAACAATGTAGCCATTACCAACCGCATTTGATTGTCCAGCGATGATACAAACATTTAATACTTTTCTAGTATCAACTACACTTGATGAAGCATCACTACTATTTATATTATTACATCCTACACACATTATTAGTGAGGATATTGTTGCTATCATTTTTCCTTTTTTCATAATATTAATCTTTCTTTCTTGTAAATATTGCAAGTCTTTCAAGAGGAATATTCATTTCATAAATTCCTTCTTGATATGTTTTTCCTTCATCATCAATCCATGTTCCTTCAGGAATAACTACTTTTCGTGTGTTAGATTTACTAATTACAGGTGCTACCATAATATCATCTCCAAGCATGAATTGATCTTTTATATCAATATATTCATCTTTGGCAAAAACATAGTTTAGACTGCGAACAATCATTTGCCCGTCTTTAGCTGCTTGTTTTGCTAAATCTATAATTGTTTTACTATATTTTTGATGTGTTTTTATGGCATTTAAAACAATTTGTTGATGTCTTTCATCTAAGACTTTATATGGAAGTAAAGAAAATTGCATCATTGGTAAAAGAGAGGAAGTTTGGGCATATCTAACATACAAGTCCTGGTCAAAGACAAAGTCACTTCTTATAAAATCAAGAAGCATTCCTCCACCAATCATATCAGGGCAAAAATATGGATAACCTAATAATCCTTCCATAATTCCATCTACAATTAATGTGTTTAAACCATCATAATCCCATGAATGATTTTTATCTCTTAAACGATGAGCAACACCTTTAAGATTATTATTAAAAGCTACTCTTAATTCACTAAATTCATAGTTTTCTCCAAATTTTGCATACTCATATGCTTGAAAAGATTTATTGATATCATTAAATTCAAAGAAGTCATGATAATATTCTGGGTCTGCAGCATCTAGTTTAAAGCCGTCGATATTATATGTTTTTTGCAAATAATCAAGCTTGCTTTTTAAAAAATCTCTCGCAGACTTCTTTGTTAAATCCAAAACGCAAGAATAACCGTTCCACCAATGTGAAATAGCGCTTTGTCCATCTTTTGTTTTAAATAAAATATCACTGTTTTCTATTTGACGAAATGTCACACTATCACTTGATATAAATGGGGTAATCCATAACATAACAACAAATCCTAATTTATGCAATTCATCGACCATTTCTTTAGCATTTGGAAACTTTTCTTTGTCGAATTCAAAAACACCATAATCTTTACACCAACAATCATCTATCATTAATACACCTGCTGGATAATTATTATTTATAATGTCATGGGCATATTTTAATACTTTTTCTTGAGTGCAATCATAACCCATTTCAATCCACGTATTATATTGAGGCTTTTCAAACATTAATAAATTTGGTGTTTTATGATCGTTTTTATAAAAATCTTTCACTAATCCTTGATAAGCACTTTTAAGTGTGTTGCCATTTTGTTTAACAACAATATCTTTACCAGTAAGAATAATTTCACCATTATTTGCCATCAATTTAAAAGGTTCATTTGAATAGACATATCTTCCTTTATTAGATAATAAAACAGACGATGCTTGATTACCTGAATGATACTCTCTTAAATCAAGGCAATATGTGGAATTTTTATCAAGAGGCATATGAATACCTTCATTTACTGCTAAACCAAAAAATTTTTCATTTTCTGCAAATATTATTTTTACTTCCATTTTTTTTCTCCTATTAATATTTTGAATATTGTGAATAATAATCTTCACATATAGTTATTTTTTCACTAAGAACTACATTTTCTGCATCCTTACATATTAAAACATTATAATCTCCATCTTCTAAATACCATCTATGTAATGAAGGGTGGTAATATTTTAAATCATCCTTAGTAATAATAAACTCAACTGTTTTCTTCTCGTTAGCTTTCAATAATATTTTAGTGAATTTTTTTAATTCTCTAATTGGTCGACTAACACTACTTACTACATCATTAATATATAGTTGAATAACTTCCTTTCCTTGAATATTAGAAAGATTTTCAACTTCGACAAATACATGATAATTATCGTTTTCATTAACAATTTTTAAACTGTTGTATCTAACATTAATATAGGAAAGTCCATAACCAAATGGATATCTAGTCTTTATATTGTTGCTAGTATAATAACGATAACCTACAAAAACATGATCACTATAATGCTCTATAAAAGAATTGCCAACTTGATTATTAGTATATGTATCTTCAAGTTTCATAGCCCATGATTCTGCAAGTCTTCCAGATGGTGAAGTTAATCCCAATAAAACCTTACTTAATCCAACATTTACCCCTTGTCCTGCATATCCTGCAAGTATTATTGCCTGCACATCATCGACAAAATCGCTAACATCAATAGCACTACCACAATATAATACTACTATTACTTTTTTGTTATATGTGGCTAATTTCTTGATTAAATCAATAAAAACAGGGTTTAATTTAATACTTGTTCTATCTGTTTCTTCTTTTTCTTCAAGCATCGTGTTACCAACACCTACAATAACCATATCGCTATTGCTTGCTTTTTCAAGAGCTATTTTATAGCCAAATGGTGTTGGTAGTCCATATCTTATCATATATCCTAAAACATATTCCATATCGCTTTTTAAGCCATCTTTTTTTAAACAAGACATTAAATCTTCCACTTTATTATTTGGAGTTACTTTACTTGATCCTCCTCCTGATATTATAGGATTATTTAAAAACTCACCAACTAAAAGAATTTTTTGTGGATTATTATTTAGCGGAAGTATTGCCTCATTTTTTAACAATACGATTCCATCTTCAACAGCTTTTTCACATAGTTCTTGATGATTTATAACAATATTATTCTCAACTTTTTTTATTTTTTCAATAAATTGATCGATATGCAAAAGAGATTCATTTACTTCTTGCTTTGTAATATAATTACACTCTAAACCTTTTTTAAGTTGATTATAAAAAGCATCATTATAAGGAAAAGCAACATCGATTCCTGCTTTTAATGACTTTGCACGATCTCTCACGCTTCCCCAATCAGATATTACTAACCCCTCATATGAAAATTCATTTCTCAATACTTGTTTAAGTAAATATTCGTTTTCTGATGATAAAATGCCGTTAACTGGATTATAAGCACACATAACAGCATACGGAGCAGCTTTTAGTGCTATTTCAAATGGTTTTAAATATATTTCTTTTAAAGTTCTCTCATCAACCTCACTTGATTGATAAAAGCGATCATATTCTCGATTGTTGACGGCAAAATGCTTTAAACAGGCTCCTACATTTTTTTCTTGAACACCATTAATATATGCCTGTCCCATCATTCCAGATAAATATGGATCTTCAGAAAAATATTCAAAGTTTCTCCCACACAAAGGAGTTCTTTTAATATTCACTCCAGGACCTAAAATCATCGAAACATTATGTTTGATACAATCTTCTGCTATTGCATTACCGATTTGCTTAATTAGGTTTAAATCCCATGTATTAGCTAAAAAAGACAATGTTGGATAAGCAAAAGATGGTTCGTCTGTTTGATAGCCGTTTTCTTCACTTGTTACAAATCTTAAACCATGAGGGCCATCTGAAGCCATATATGTAGTCTTATTATCTTTTGCAATGATTTCCCATGAGCCATATGAAGTTAATCTTTTTAATTGTTCATCTATTATATCCATATTGTTTCCTCCTTATTAATTAATACATAAGTTAAATCATTTTTGTCAATAAAACATTATTTATTTTAATAAGCAGGGCTGCCTAAAATGACAGCCCTTATTTATTTTATTGTAAAGAAATATTTGTAACTACGATTTCTACATCACCTGCAGCTGCACCTAAAGAAGCAAACTTCAAAGCGATTTGTCCTAAACCTTTTGATAAATCTGTAGTGATTTCAAAATCTACTACTACTTTATTATTAGTTACTTCTACATCGACTAATTGATAACCATCTGTAGCTTCCACGCTTGTAGAATCATCTGCCCAGTCAGTAAATTCAACTTGGAATGTTGGCACATTACCATCTAATATTTCAAGTTCCATGTGGAAAGATGTATATCCTGCATCTTTATTAAATGCTACTGCGAAACTATCATATTGATATAATTTCCATGTTCCCCAATCGTTATCACGACCTGTAAATGATAAATGATAACCATCTTCTAGTAATGTTGCTTCATATGTATCTTTATCATTATTGTATTGATTTGGTGTAATTGCACCGTCATTAGCAATATTTGTTGAAGTATAACCTTTTACTTCTTCTTGTGCTTCATTAGTTAAAGCAATTGCGTGAACTACGATTTCTACATCACCAGCAGCTGCACCAGCTGATGCAAATTGCAAAACGATTTGTCCTGAACCTTTTGATAAATCTGTTGTAATTTCAAAATCGATTACAGAAATTGTACTTGCTAGTGTGATATCTTCTCTTTGTTTGCCATCTGTAGCTTCTGGACTTGATGAATCTTCCGCCCAGTCAACAAATTCTACTTGTACACTAGGAACATTTCCAGATACAACTTCAAATTCCATGTGGAAGTGTTTATATCCTGC
>JALEMY010000002.1 GCA_022767485.1 Erysipelotrichaceae bacterium | reverse complement strand
ATTATTCTAGTATTCAATTAACAATTGAAAACGATTATTTAGTTGCCTTTAATATAGAATTTAGTGGAGTATATGAAGTAGAATTTGATGTTGTTGGTAGCATGAGTGCAACTTATGAAGATATTTTATCAACAGAAGTTACTCTACCTGATTCTCAAGAATTTGTTGAAACTGAATTTATTGATCCTAAACTTGCAAACGAATTAACTACTGATCAAGCAAATGATTTATCTATGGCATTTAATGCTCAAATGGATAGTTACTCACTATATTATGTTTATGAAGCTTCAGATGGCTATGAATATGGTGCAGAATTATTAGATAAAGAAGGAAGTAAAAACTACTACACTGGATATTTATATTCAGGTGGTGATACTTACAATTATACATATTATAGTGAAGAGTTAGCTAATAATGAATATGTTGTATACTATGATGAAGGTGGTGTTGTAGTATCTGAACCTTGTGATGAAGCAACATATTATGACTATTATTCACCATATAGTTATACTTTAGAGGAATTAGGTATTTTAGATGTTAGCTTATTTGGCTATTATGAAGGAACATATGTATGTAATGTTAATGGCCTTGCTACTATTAATGATTTATACCAAATAGATGGAGGAAAAGTTGCATCTATTGAAGTTACAGTTGAAAATGGCTTTGTATCAACTATTAAATTAGTTACTCGATATGCAGCTAGCGTTGACTATGATGCTTATTCTATGACTGAATATTATACATATTCATCTATTAATGATGTAACAGTTACTATACCTGAAGTTTCTTCATCAATAGTTAATGAATTAAATCAAGAACAATTAGATGCTTTTAATAATGCTATTACAACATCATTTGATAATGTTACTATTAATGATTCTATTTTTGGCTATGAAGCTTATTTTAAAGATGGGGAAATTGAAGAAATCTTTTATGATTCAGCAGAAGATGCTTATTATATTATGAGATTTAAGGTTGCTGATGGTAAGTATTATTATTATGATAACAGTAATAAATTAGTAGAAATTCCATATTCTGATGGTGATGATTGCTTTATCTATTTGACTCCTGTTGTTAATTTTTCAGCAATTGATACAAGTAAATTAAAATACAATTCATTTGTTGGTGAATATGTATTAGATGGAGCAGATATTGATTTTACAAGTTTTATTTATTTCTATTCAGATGTATTGACATCAGTTGATATGATTCATATTACTTTAGATAGTGATGGACATATATCTTCAATTTATTTAGATTTTACTTATGGAGGAGATGAATATAATAATTGTGGTTTAGATTTTTATGATTATGGGACTACATTATTATATACAGAACAAGAAGCATAATATTAAATAAAAAAGAGGGTTTGTTGTTGGTTTAACTTTTTTGGTTTACAACAGTTTCCCTCTTTTTTTTATTCTTCTTCTTCGTATTGATAATATATATCAAATACTTGATTGATTATATCGATATCTTGACATAAAACGATATCTTTATAGTCATCTTCTTCAACTAGTTTAAAGACTAAAGCTTCGTCTTCTTCAACACCATTTATTTTGCTAATTGGTTTTAAAATTGCATAATAACCCTTGTCATCTAAACTTATTAAAGCGACTTGGGCAAATTCTACTTTATTGTTATCTTTATCATATAAGATAACATTTTCATCACTTTCATCATCCATTAAGATATCAAACATATTCTTTTCTTCGCTTTTCATTTTCTTTCCCTTTCTATACCTAAAAATTGATTGATTAATTGATAATTTAAAACGTCATTTTTATTGACATTTTTGATATTATGTAGTTTTTCTTTAACGCGATTTTTATGTGCAAAGCAATATTTTATTAACCTAATAATCCAACCAAAAGGTAGTAATATTGGAACATATTTAATGGTTTTACTAAGTACTTTAAATTTTTTATATGGAATACATATTTGCTTTATAATGTATATGAATTTAGAAAAAATCGAGGTATTTTTCATTAATGACATATCGTGAATGGTTCTTTGATAGGAATAATCATTATCTTTTCCAAAACCAAAATCCCCACATTTAAAGATATAATCTATTAAATCATCAATTTGCTTGTCATTTAAAGTGTTTGCAAATGAAGGCAAAGTTAAATCAAAGGCTTTATTTGCAATAGCTATAACATTATTATAAAAAGTTAGATAATTAGTTTTTATAAGTAAATCATATAGTGTGTCTTTATTAAAATTTTCATTTTTTAAAAATAAAACGATATCGATCATCGATTTAAATGAAGCACCACCATGGGAAAAATGATTAGCATAATGGGCGAGTAAATAAACTAGATTAAACTCGTTATCCATGCGGTGATTGTGGGTATAATTCCATACGTTTTCATCAAGAAAATTTCGCGCAGAATCATCTTCATCAAGCAAGCGAAAATGAATCTCAAAATGGCCATAGCGTCCATGTTCAAATAAATCATGATGAGCAGAAATGCCTTTTTCTTTGCTTTCATAACCATTTGCTAATAATAATTTATATGCTTCATTTTTTTGCTTTTCACGAATTAAAACATCTATATCACCCATTAAACGATCTTCGATTTTCGGATAATAATATTTTAAAAAAGAACCTTTTAGAGGAATATAATCAATACTATTTTGCTTAAACAATTCGCAAAGATTTTGATATTCAAAATCTTGATTGGTTGTTATAAGAAGCATCTTATAACTTATATCTTTTAAAGCATTATATGTTGAACCTTTAAGATTTAATTTTTCTAATGATGAAAAAATAATAGTATCCATTTTTTGTTCGTGAACAATCCTTAAAGCTTCTTCATCTAATTCTTCAAACGATGAATAATCAAATTGTTTATTAAACAAATAAAAAGACACGAGATTTAAAATATTTTGATATTTTCTTTTTACCATTGTTATTTCCTCATGTCTTATTTTATCACAAATAAGACATAAAGAAATGTTTATTTATCTTTATTTTTCTTTTTTACTATTTTATTTGCAAAATCAGTTAGCTTATCTAATATAGCATCAGAATTTCTATATGCGAAAACAAATAATATTAATGCAGCAAGGGAAAGAACTATCATTATAGATATTTTTAAGCCACTTGTTGGAATAATGTCTCCTGACATAAAAAGTAATGTACCACCAATTGAGGTTATTCTTGTAATAACTTGCATTGTTGCAAACATTGAAAAACTAATCGGAGTAATTCCTGCTATTGCACATAATGTATCATCTGGAAAAACAGGCAGCAAAAACATAAAAAATAAGATGATTGTTTCTTTTCCTTTTAATTTT
Source organism: Erysipelotrichaceae bacterium (assembly GCA_022767485.1). Lineage (GTDB taxonomy): Bacteria > Bacillota_I > Bacilli_A > RFN20 > CAG-631 > CAKPXW01. The sequence continues at coordinate 10,067 of JALEMY010000002.1, read as the reverse complement.
TTTAAATAATAATCGACAGTTTCACTATCTCCAACAATCCAATTGACGATTGGTCTTCCAAATTTTCTTCCAAGGAAAAAAGCAAATAAAGAACCAAGAAGCATCCCAATAAATGAATAAATATATGATAAAGCAAAACCAAAAAGGTAGTTTCCAACTAAAATTGTAACCATTCCAGGAATTGGTAAAATGGTCACTTGTAAAAAGGAAAGAATTATAAAAATAAAGGGGCCTAAAGCACCAAAGGAAGCAATTTTATCTTGTAATTCTTCTTTAGAAATATTAAGTAGTCCAAGTTTTTTAAAAATAAAATATAAGATTAGCGCAATTATAATAATAACTAGAGTTGATAAAAGTAACCTTTTTATCATCTTTTTTTTATTGATTTTTGTTTTTTCCATATATATTCCTCTTAAAAGCAAAAGTAATAATATATTTATTACTATTATATTATTATTATGATGATTTTTTTGCTAATTCATTATACTCATTGTAATTTAATATATGGACATTATAAACATTTGTTTTTTCATTCACTTTGATCATTTCACATTCATTAATATACATTTTTATTGCCTTTGCTTTAAAAGATAATATTATTATTTTATTTTCCATTTTACTTTTCATGAATTTACTCATATTAGCAATAGGATTAATCTTAGCAGCTTTATTGAAATTTGAATAATAATAAAATGCATCGATATTGTTAATTTGTAATTCACAATTATGTGGAACATCTAAAACTTTAACATAATAAGTTTTATCATATATCTTTAAGATAAAATCGCAATCGATTGTTTTATTAGCTTTATAAAAGATGAAATCTTTATTATGTTTTTGTAAACTTCTTTTAACTCTTTTTACAGCAAAAAAGTGCTTTAAAAAAGCACTATATAAGATAGAGATTATAGTAAAAAATACTAATAATATAATGATATAATGACCTGTTTTTAATGCAAAACTATACATTAGTATTATTATCCTTTGTTACACTTGTAGAACTTGTTATAGGAGAATTTATATTTTTATTATATAAATCTAATTTTGATAAGTCTTTTAAAAATACTTCAGTTGACATCTTTATTCCACGTCTATATCTTGCAATAAATGCTAATGTAGAAGCGATTAATTTAAATAAACAAATTAAAGCGCATACGTAAAAAATAGTTGAACAGTAAAGCAAAGGAGAAGAAAAATCTGGATTTTTTGATATGATAGTTGGAATTAAAGAGGCAGGAAGCCATCCAGGACCTGATAATTTTAAACTATCATTATTAATAGCTTCATTTACTTCTTTTACTGTAGGCCATTTAATTATTGGGATAAGATCAAACGCTTTAGTAAAAAAACCATTTATATCTTTATCAAACAATGTATAAATCAAAGAAAAAGCAATAATAAATAAGACGATTAAAGCTCGAAAAGCCCATTTTGTAGAGTTGTATACATTTCTTCTTTCAAAATATCTTAAAGCAGCTTTAAACTCTGATTTTTTTGTTACAATACCAAGGCTTAGTAAATCATACATATATGTATCCATTTTCTTTCCTTGTTTTTCCATATATTTACTAATACATAAATATAATGCTCCAAAGATTAATAAAATAAGAATTAATAAAGCACATAATACAAGAAGGATTTTTCTTCCTCTTTCATCAAGTTTCATAGCTAACATCATAATGCTTCACCACCATTTTGATTAGTAGAAGAATTGATTATTTTTTCAACCTTCTTTAAATATTTATTTTCTTTTTTATCACCATAACGAAAACCTGAAAAAACCAAACGGATTTCGCCAATAAGGTAATTTAAGATGGCATAAATAAAATATAGTGCAAAATAAACAATATAAAAAGGACTAAGTACAATTGCTTTTACTGCATTTAAAAAAAACTTCAATACATTTCCCACTTTTTCCACCTCTATCTATACTTTTCTTTCATTATAAAGGTAATTTAAAATTTTTACAATACAATATAATAATCCAAAAAGATATAAAGTAAAGAAAATCATTTCAAAAAGTTTTAAATAACAAAAGAAAAAACATATACTAATATATAAAATTATAAATAAAGGAAAGAAGATATTTTTATATTTAACTTTTTTTTCTATTTGAAAATATAATGGGACACATAATATAAGTTCAAATACACACATCAAGTAAAAAGCATTTTTATAAACAAAGGTAAATAAAATCATTAACAAATAAATAATTATATATGCTATATAACCATATATTGGCATGCTTTTTTCCTTTTCTTTTTTTATTTTTAATTTGTTTAATTGTTCATAGATAAACATCGAAGAAAAAATTGCTTCAGCGCTACTTAAAACAAACAATATAGTTAATGAAAAATTTTCATAAATAAACTCATCAGCAATGATTAACTCTATGATTTTTACATCATAAAATGCTTCTGAAAGATAAAGTGCTAATACATTGGTAATACTATATGTGATACATTGAAGAAAAATAGAGGTATATAAAGGGATGTTTTTCTTATTAATTAGACCATATACATCACCAACTATCAATGTAGGAACGATATATAAAATAGTAAACAATAAATCACCAATACCTAAGATAAAGCAAATAAAAACTGTCGCAATATTAAAAATTATAGTATTTTTAAAAGAATAAATACTAGAATAATATGCTGCAAATATGGGCATTATCATCAATGTAAAAATAGATAGAATAGGCAAGGTATATATAGATAGAACAGTTAATATTCCATAAATTGTTGCGAATATTCCACCAAGAGCTATCGCTTTAATATTATAATTACTCATTTTTTTCTCCATAATAATATTTTACATTAATATATAAAAATATGGTATATTTTTTGTAAAAAAATATAAAATTAGACTTGTTTAACTTTTAAAGTAGTGTTATTATAATTATGCTATCTGTTATTGCATACATTAAATGAAAGGAGTATATAAATATGGAAGGAAAAGTTAAAACTTTTAACAAGCAAAAAGGTTATGGTTTTATAAAATCAGAAGGTCTTGAAGACATTTTCTTTCATTATTCTAGTTTAGTTATGGATGGCTTTAAGACTGTTGATGTCGATGACGTAGTAGAATTTCAATTGGAAGAAACAGAAAAAGGAAAACGTGCCAAAAACATTAAGGTAATCAAATGATTGTGTTCCTTATTTAATCAGTATATGCAAAAAGCGACGATATTTAATATTGTCGTTTTTTTTTGAAACAAAAATGAAAATATTTTCATAATTTATAGTAAAAGTTTTCAAAACAAGGTATAATATAATAAAATATTAGGAGGGATATTTATGGCAAATAAGAAAGCAACAATTTATGATGTAGCAAAGCTTGCTAGTGTTTCTTTAGCGACTGCAAGTAGAGTTATGAATGGCGTTGATAAAGTTGCAGCAGATACCAAAGAAAGAGTATTAAATGCTATAAAAGAATTGAATTATCGACCAAGTACTGTAGCTATTGAATTAGCCTCAAGGAAAAACACTAATGTAGCTATTATTGTTCCTGAAATCAATTATACATATATATCTCATGTTGTTGCTGGAATGATGGATAGCGCTACTGATTACGGCTATGATTGCTTGATTTTTACCACTAAAGACACTAAAAAAGATATTAACAAGACGATTGAAAAAGTACTATCAATTAGACCAAATGGCATAATAATTTTCAACGATTCATTGTCGAATGAGGAATTGAGTGAATTGATGAACTTTGATATTCCAGTCGTTTCCTTAGGAATGGATTTAAAAAATATTTCTTCTGTTTCATGGCATTATAAAGCACAGATTATCGATTTAGTATCGGATGCTTTAAAACGTCAAAAAGAAATTTATTTTTTACATGTTGAAGGTTCAGGAAGAATTGAAAGTAGAGTATTAGATGGTATAAAACAAGGATATTTAAAACATAATAAAACATTCAATAATATAATCGATGTTGCTGATTCTTATAAAGACACATATAGAGTAGTCAAAGAATTATTAAAGACTTTACCTCCATGTTTTATTATGGCAACTAGAGATAGCATCGCTCTTGCTGCTTTAAATGCTGCGTTAGACTTAGATTTAAAAGTACCAGAAGATTATGAATTTATGGCTATGATTGGTACTAAATATTCAGAATTATCTCGTCCTCAATTATCATCTTTTAATATCGATATGAGAGGTCTTGGTAAAACTGGTATGAAAGCTTTAGCGGAAATTATTGAAAATAAAGATGAAATTATCAATAAAAAATTGCTATTTAAATATGTAAAGCGTGGGTCAACATTATAATTGACATTTTTTAAAAAAAAAGTTAAAATACAAAAGGAAGATTTAAGGTAATAAATGCTTTGTTTTAGAGAGCTTGTGGTTGGTGCAAACAAGTAGGGTGTTTATGAAAATTACTGTAGAAAAAAATGAGTGCATAACATAGTTATGAACTAAGGTGGTACCGCGTAAAATTTACGTCCTTAGAAATTTGTAAGGACGTTTTTATTTTTTTGGAGGAAAAAAATATGGGAATTTATGAAGAATTACAATGGAGAGGACTTATTAAAGATATCTCAGATCCATCGCTTAAAGAAAAATTAAATGCTGGTGGAATGACATTTTATATTGGAACAGATCCAACTGGTGATAGTTTACATATTGGACATTTTTCAAGTTTTTTAATTTGTAAAAGATTAAAAGATGCAGGGCATCATCCAATAGTTTTAATTGGGGGAGCAACAGGTCTTATTGGCGATCCAAAACCAGATAGTGAAAGACCAATGATTACCAAAGAAGCTGTCGCTCACAATTATGAATGTTTGAAAACACAACTTACAGAAATGTTTGGCTGTGAAGTTGTCAATAATTACGATTGGAGTAAAGATATCAATTTCATCGACTTTTTACGTGATTTTGGTAAATATTTTAATGTCAACTACATGTTAAGTAAAGATATAATTGCTCGTCGTTTAAATGAGGGTATTACATATACTGAATTTTCATATATGATTATGCAAGCATTGGACTTTTGGTATTTAAATAAAGAAAAAAACGTCACATTACAAGTAGCAGGCCAAGATCAATGGGGCAATATTACCGCTGGTATTGAACTTATTCGTAAAAAAGAACAAAAGGAAACATACGCATTCACAATGCCTTTGCTTACAAAAAGTGACGGGTCTAAATTTGGAAAGACAAATGGCAAAGCTATTTGGCTTAACAAAGAAAAAACTTCTCCATATGAAATGTATCAATTCTTCATTAACTCAGAAGATAGTAAAGTTATAGATTATTTAAAGTTTTTAACATTTTTAAGCAAAGAAGAAATAGAAAAGTTAGAAATTGATAATAAAGAACATCCAGAATATAGAAACGCTCATAAAGCACTTGCTAGAGAAGTTATTACATTTATTCATTCAAAAGAAGATTACGATGAAGCTGTTAAAATTTCATCAGCTTTATTTAGCGGAGATATTAAATCATTAACAGCAAAAGAAATTGAAATGGGCTTTAGTGATTTACCATGTGTTAAAATCAATGAACAAACATCATTAGTTGATTTATTAATCTTAGGAGAAATGGCTTCTTCAAAACGTGAAGCACGTGAATTTATTAGAAATGGTGCTATTAGTATCAATGGTGAAAAAAATAGCCAAGAGGGTTATATACTTTCTAAAAGTGATGCGATTGAAGAAAGATTTATCGTTGTTCGTCGTGGAAAGAAAAAATACGCTTTGGCAGAAATTATCTAAATTAATAATAGAAGAAATATCATTTTCTTCTTTTTTTATTCTTTATTATTTTAAAAAATAATACCTTTAAAAAGCACGTAAATTATGATATGATAACTTTGTGTTTTTTATAATCGGAGGAAATTATATGAAATACCCAAAAGATCTAATGAATGAAGTGCTTTTTACTAGAAAGCAAATTGTTGCTAGAGCCAAAGAATTAGCTAAAGCAATAAAAAAAGATTATGAAAATAAGCCTTTAACAATAGTATGTACATTAAAAGGAGCAGTGTTCTTTTTTACCGATTTGATGCGTTATATCGATAATGATTGCAATATTGAGTTTATGAAAGCATCTAGTTATATTGGAAATACTACTACTTCATCAGGACAGGTAAAGCTTACTAAAATTATGGATTTTGAAATTAAAAATCGTGATATTTTAATTGTTGAAGACATCGTTGATACTGGTTATACATGCCAAGAAATGATTAACTTTTTCCAAGAAAATGGTTGTAACAGTGTCAAAATTTGCACTTTATTAAATAAGCCTTCAAGAAGAAAAGTCGATGTTGATATCGCTTATGTTGGCTTTGAAATATCAGATAAATTTGTTATTGGCTATGGCCTTGATTATAATGAGATTTATCGCAATATTCCTCTTGTTGGAGTTATTAATCCAAAGTATATAAAGTAAGGTGAAATGTTGTGATAGATCGTTATTGTTTAAAAGAAATGAAAGACATCTTTAATGAAGAACATAAATTCAACAACTTCCTTCTTATAGAAAAAGCAGTTGTTGAGGCGTATGTTAATTTAAATGTGATTCCTGAAAGTGATTTTAAAAAAATTGAGCAAAATTCACATGTTGATATAAAACGCATTTTAGAACTTGAAGAAATAACTAAGCATGATGTTATTGCCTTTACAAGATCTATTTCAGAACAATTAGGTGATGAAAAAAAATGGGTTCATTATTCACTTACTAGTAGTGATGTTGTAGATAGTGCCCAATCTTTAACACTTCATGAAGCTAATGAGTATTTAATTCAAGATATGAATGTTTTGTTAAATACATTAAAGAAAAAAGCTCTTTTATATAAAAATACGCCAATTATGGGTAGAACTCATGGTATTCATGCTGAAGTGACATCTTTTGGCTTAAAATGGGCTTTATGGTATGATGAATTAAAAAGAGATTTAAATAGATTTATCGAAGAAAGAAAAAATGTTGAAGTGATAAAACTATCAGGAGCTGTAGGCAATTATGCTAACATTCCAATGGAGGTTGAAGAGTTTGTTGCTAAGAAGTTTAATCTACCATATTCAACTATTTCAACTCAAGTATTATCAAGAGATCGTCACACTTCATTTGTTTTTTCTTTAGCACAAATAGCCTCAACTCTTGAAAAAATCGCCACAGAAATCAGACATTTATCTAGAAGTGAAATTAAAGAAGTTGAAGAATTTTTTGCTAGTGGACAAAAAGGTTCAAGTGCTATGCCACATAAAAGAAATCCTATTGGCTGTGAAAATATATGTGGTTTAGCAAGAGTGATGAAAAGTTATGTGCAAATCGCATTTGAAAATAATACTTTATGGCATGAAAGAGATATTTCGCACTCTTCTGCAGAACGAATTATGCTTCCAGATGCAATTTCACTGCTTCATTTCATGTTAAAAAGAATGAATAAGATTTGTGAGCAATTGGTTGTCTATGAAGATAAAATGCTTTCAAATATTCATTTAACATATGATGTTGTTTTTTCAGGACGTGTTCTTCAATGTTTGATAGATCATAATTTTTCAAGAGAAGAAGCCTACGATTTAATTCAACCGATTGCTTTTGAAGCTATGAATACAAAAACGTCGTTTTTGTCGTTGCTATTAAGTAATGCTGTGATTAATAATGCTTTGAGTGAAAAAGAAATAAAAGAATGTTTTGATTTGTCTTATTACTTAAAAAATGTCGATAAAATTTATAGAAGATTAGGGTGGTAGATATGGGAAAATCTTTGCTTGTAATCGGCGCTCAATGGGGCGATGAAGGAAAAGGAAAAATTACAAATTATTTTTCTAGTAAAGCTGATGTTGTCATTCGTTATCAAGGTGGAAACAATGCTGGACATACAATTGTATTTAATCAACATAAGTATGCTTTAAGTAGTATTCCTTCTGGTGTATTTAACGATAACGTTAAATGTATCATTGCTAATGGTGTTGTATTGAATCCTCGCGCTTTTATAAACGAAAAAAACCAATTGATGAGCCAGGGATTTTCATGCAACAACATTTATATTTCAGATCGTTGTCATGTCATATTTGATCATCACATCGAACTTGATAGATTAAATGAAGAAAGTTTAAAAGATAAGAAAATTGGTACTACCAAAAAAGGAATTGGGCCTTGCTACACTGATAAAACAGCTCGTATAGGTATGAGAATGTGTGATTTTGTAGGGAGCAATTTTAAAACACGTTATAAGGAGCTTCTTGATATTAAAAACCAACAAATTCGTGCTTTAAATGGTCAGGAAATAGATTATGAAACAACGGTTAAAGAATATCAAGAACTTGCCAATATGATTCGTCCTATGGTAGTTGATAGTATACAACTTATCAATAATGAAAGAAAAGAAGGGAAAAACATCTTATTTGAAGGTGCTCAAGGTTCCTTGCTTGATATTGATTTTGGAAGTTACCCATATGTTACAAGTTCCCATGTCACTAGTGGTGGGGTAATTTGTGGAACAGGTATTGGCATTCATGGGGTTGATGAAGTATTAGGCATTGTAAAAGCATATCAAACACGTGTGGGCGAAGGGGCTTTCCCTAGCGAATTAAAAAATGATATAGGTGATAAAATTCGTGAAAAAGGCCATGAATATGGAACGATAACTCATCGCCCAAGAAGAGTTGGTTATCTTGATTTGGTAGCTTTGAAGTATTCGATTTTAATCAATGGTATCACTTCTATTTGTTTGACTTTATTAGATGTCTTAACAGGTTTTAAAGATATTAAAGTTTGTGTCGCCTATGAATATGAAGATCAAATCATTAATACACTTCCTGCCTCAGATGATGTCTTACAACATTGTAAACCAATTTATAAGACATTTAAAGGTTGGGATGAGGATATTTCATCGGTTAAATCTTTTGATGAATTACCTTTAAATGCTAAAAATTATATTAATTTTATTGAAAACGAATTAAATGTTCCAATTGATGTATTTTCAGTTGGACCAGATAAATTGCAAACGATTGTGCGAAAGGAGATTTTTTAAATGAAGTATGATGTTGTTATCGTAGGCGCAGGGCCGATGGGGATTTATACCGCTTATGAACTTATGGTTAAAAACCCACAAGTAAAAGTCTTATTAATCGATAAGGGAAATGACATATATCATCGTAATTGTCCAATTCTTGAAAAAAAGATAAAACAATGTCCTAAAGATATTTATGGAAATTCTGGTTGCTATCCTGCTTGTTCAATGACTTCAGGTTTTGGTGGCTGTGGGGCATTTTCTGATGGAAAATTTAATATAACAAGTGATTTTGGCGGATGGATGGATGAATATTTACCAACCAATGAAGTTATCGATTTAATTCGTTATGTCGATGATATACAACTTTTATATGGAGCACCTAAAGAACTTACTAATCCTAATACAAAAGATGTTTTTGAAATTGAAAAGAAAGCAATTTCAGTTGGGTTAAAATTACTTCGTTCGGAAGTTAGACACTTAGGTACTGAAATAAACTTAAACGTTTTAAAAAACATTTATGAAGCGATGAAAGGAAAAATAGATTATCGCTTTAAATGTGAAGTAAAGGATATCGTTGTTAATGATAATAAAGTTGGTGGAGTTATTTTAAAAGATGGTAGTATAATTGAAGCTGATTATGTCGTTTTAGGTGTTGGAAGACCTGGAGCACAATGGTTATCATCAACGATGGCAAAACACAATATCGACGTTGTTAATAATCGTGTTGATATTGGCGTTCGTGTGGAAACAAATAATATTATTATGGATGATATAAACCGTTATTTATACGAAGGAAAATTCATTTATAATACTTCAGTTGGAACACAAGTTAGAACATTTTGTTCAAACCCTAGCGGACATGTAGTAATTGAAAATCATAATGGTATAATGGTTTGCAATGGTCATTCATATCATTCGATTGAACTTGGAAGCAATAATACTAATTTTGCCTTATTGGTTTCTCATGAATTTTCCGAACCATTTAAAGATCCAAATGAATATGCTGAAGAAATTAGTTCTTTAGCAAATAAGCTTAGTGGTGGCTCTGTCATTGTACAAAAATATGGTGATATTAAAGCTGGTAGACG
>JALEMY010000089.1 GCA_022767485.1 Erysipelotrichaceae bacterium | reverse complement strand
AGGTAAAATTATGGAAATAATAACAAATCAAACTTATTTTAATCAAGCGTATTATCTAAGCATAGTTAGCATCATTACATCATTTATCTTTGGAATGGGTATATTTTTTGCTATTCCTTGTCTAATTTACACAATATTTATTAAGAATAAAAGTAGTAGTCTTAATAATGAAAGAATCGATAAAAGTATATTTTTTTCACTTGTTGGCTTGGTATTATCTGTGTTTTTTATGGCACTTGAATTTTCAATGATTTTTTAAAAGAAAACCTTGAATATTAAACGTATTAATGATATAATCAACTAGACGTTTACCAAGAGTACAAATTCTCCAATTGTATTCATAGTTTACGCCTTTAAATATTATAGGAGGAAATTATATGTTAACTAAAGAAAATGTAGCTGCAATCGTTAAAGAATATGGTCGTGATGAAAAAGATACAGGTTCTACTGAAGTTCAAGTTGCTATTTTAACAGCTAGAATTAAATATTTAACTGAACATGTTAAAACTCATCAAAATGATCACCACAATTCTCGTGGATTATTAAGACTTGTTGCTCAAAGACGTTCACTTCTTTCATATCTTGAAAGAACTGATTATAATCGTTATACTACATTAATTAAAAAACTTGGAATTCGTGGTTAATTTTATAAGCTATTAAAAATATATTTATAGGTAACTATAAGTATATTTTTTTTTGCTTTGGTAAAAATATTATTAAAGGAGGATTAATAATATTTAAAAAATATTTTTTTGAACTTATTGGTTCAATGTGTTTAACATTATTTGGTTGTATAAGTTTGATTACATCAAAGAATATATTGATATCTTCTTTAACATTTGGACTTACTTTATATATTTTATATGAAATGTTTTCTATGTTTTATAAACCGCAATTAAATCCATTTATTTCATTGTCTTATATGTTTTTAAAAAAGATGTCATTTAAAGAGAGTATGATTTATATTTGTTTTCAACTTATTGGTAGTTTTATAGGCTCTTTATTCATCGCATTATTTATGGGAAGTTTTTCTTATTTAGGATCTAATGAAATAAGCGATTTATTACTTATTAATTATAACTTTGCTAGTGCCTCAATAGTGGCAATAATAATCGAAAGCCTTCTAACTTTTATTTTTATTTTATCTTTATTGATTTTATCAAACAATAAAAATAGTAACTTTTATCTTTCACTTATTTATTTTGTTCTTATATTAATTGGAGCACCATTTACTGCAACATCAATCGATTTTGCAAGATCTTTATCAACTTCTTTATTACAAACATTATCTGATAATTATAATGCTTTATCACAACTTTATATATTTTTTATTGGTCCATTAATAGGTAGCGTTTTAGCAGTTTTTGCTTTTAAGTCTTTAAATAAGGTATATGCTTATGAATAAAAAAGAAGCAACATTAAAATATTTAACAATCATTACGATGATAACCTTATCAATTCTAATGATATTTGTTATATTTCCTTTTCAAGATCAATATAAATTAAGTGATGAAAGTATAAGTGATGAAATGACATCTATAAGTGAAAACAATTATGAAAAAAAATATGAAATGGTTAGTAAAAAAGTAATACCATATATCGTTTATGGAATGGTTGAAATAAATGGAAAAACGTATATTGGTGAAGTTAAAGAAGATAAACAAAATGGTAAAGATTATTGTATATATTATGATGAAAAAGACCATTGGTATTCAAACTATTATGTTACAATACTTGAAAATGAAGAGATAAATGTAGATAAATTAAGCGATGAAGAAATTGAATTATATGTCAATTATAATGGTTTTATGTCCAAAAGTGATTATTTTATTTGGGTCGATATTTATCGAAATGAAACTTACATTTTAAAAAAAGATAATAATTACTTTAAAATGTATAATAGACTTTTGTGTTCAACAGGAGCTAATATTACCCCAACTAAAAGAGGACTTTATGAAATAGAAAGTAAAGATACCCATTTTTATAGTAGAGATAACACTTATATTTGCTATAACTATTTACAATATAGTGGTAGTTATTTGCTTCATTCATTTCCTTATTCATTAGATAAACAAGTGTTGGATGATAGAATAAAGCAAAGAGTATCAAATGGTTGTGTTAGATATTCATTTGATGATTCAAAGTATTTATTTGATTTAATTCCTATATCGACAAGTATTTGGCTAAATTAATTCTTTAATTTTTAGCCATTTTTTGTTATGATGATAAGGGTAAAAAAAATGAAAGTGAAAATATTTTATAAAAAGATTAAATTATTACATCTTAGGGTTGTTAACAAGGAAGTTATTATTAGCGCTCCTTTACATACAAGTAAAGCATATATTGAAAATTTTGTTTTACAAAACAAAGAGTTTATTGAAAAACAAATTTTAAAACAACAAAAAAAAGATGAAAAAAGAACGATTCATTTCGATGATGAAATTGTTATTTTAAAGGAAAAATATATAGTAAAATCGACTATTTCATCCCCTAGAATTTCAAATCATTATATCTTTCTTAACGATAATGATGATTTACGAAGTCAAATTAAAATTCTTTTTAAAAATAAATTGTTAGAATATGCCACAAATAAAACAAATTATTTCTTTAATATGATGAAGTTAGAAAGTATTTGCCCTAAAGTATAGTTAAAGAAGTTAAAACAAAATGGGGCTGTTATTTTAAAAGAAAAAATGTGATAGAGTATGCCTATGAATGTATGTTTTTACCAGAAGATGTTTTCGACTATATAATAATTCATGAGTTATCTCATATTTTACAGTTTAATCATTCAAAAAATTTTTATAAAGTTGTGGAAAAATATTGTCCAAATTATAAAATGATAGTTAAAAAGTTAAAGGAGTGCTAACAATGTTAATTACATCTTTAAACAACAAAATGGTATTATATGCCAATTCTTTAAAAGAAAAAAAATATCGTGATATTGAAAAAAAATATTTAATTGAAGGTGAACATTTAATATCGATGGCCACAGACATCGAATGCATTTTTACGACAGATTTAAATTATGTAAATGATAAAGCAACGGTATATTATGTTAGTGAAAATGTCTTGAAAAAGTTATCTTTTGTGCAAGCTCCACAAGGAATAATTGCTATTGTTAATAAGCAAAATTATTCATTTAATGATGGTTTGTCATCATATTTACTTTGTGATAAAGTAGCAGATCCTGGAAATATGGGTACTATTATTCGTACGGCTTTAGCATTTAATGTCGATATGATTATTTTAGAAAATGGTTCTGTTGATATTTATAATGAAAAAGTTATTCGTTCATCTCAAGGAGCCATTTTAAAATGTAAAATTATTTATGCATCGTTATCAGATACGATATTAAAATTACAAAATAATAATGTAAAAGTCTATGCTTCAACATTAAGCGATAGAAGCATCAATTTAAAAGATGTTAAAAAAATTGGTAAATATGCATTAGTTGTTGGTAATGAAGGTAGTGGTGTAAGTAAACACATTCAAGATATAAGCGATTATAATATAAAAATTATGCATTCAAATGCAATTGATTCTTTAAATGTTGGAGTGGCAACTTCCATAATGCTTTATTATTTTGATTCTTTAAAAAAATGATTGATACTTTTGTTTTTTCTTGTTTTTTTTAATAAAAAAAAGTATAATACATTTGGCATTGACGATGGACATGGTTAGATGGAATATTAAGAGAGAATTAGTCATGGCTGAAAGCTAATTTATAGAAAGTCTAATGAATTCACCATTTGAGCTACTTTTTAATAAATTAAGTGCATAACTTTATGTTATGAACTAAGGTGGTACCGCGTAATTTACGTCCTTAGATTTTAAGGACGTTTTTATTTTTAGGGGGAAAAATTTATGCTAGTTGATAAATTGAATGAATTAAAAGAAGAAGTAAAGTTGAAAGTTGATAATGCAAATGATACTGCAACTCTTTTAGAAATCAAAAATGAATTTTTATCTAAAAAAGGGAAAATGTCTTCATTTATGAGTGAACTTAAAAATGTTCCAAATGAAGAAAAACCTGCAATGGGTAATTTAATTAATGAAGCCAAAAAATTTATTACTAATTTAATTGAAAATAAACAAAAAACACTACAGGAAAAAGAACTTGAAGAAAAACTTCAAAGTGAAAGAATCGATGTGACTCTTCCAGGATATAATTATCATTCTGGTAGTAAGCACCCAATGAATATCGTTGTTGATGAAATTATAGATATCTTTTTACCTTTAGGATATAGTGTTGTTGAAGGTCCAGAAGTTGAAACAGATAAATTTAATTTTGAATATTTAAATATTCCTTTAGATCATCCTGCAAGAGCTATGCAAGATACATTTTATATCACTCCTGAATTGCTTCTTAGAACTCAAACTTCAGGTCTTCAAGCTCGTGCAATGCAAGCAAACACTTTAAAAACTCCACTTAAAATTATTTGCCCTGGTAAAGTATATCGTCGTGATGATGATGATGCTACACATTCACACCAATTTATGCAAATCGAGACATTGGTCGTTGGTAAAGATGTTTCGCTTGCTAATTTAAAGCAGACATTAGATTTAGTTGCTAAGAAGATGTTTGGTGAAAAAAGAAGCATTCGCTTAAGATCTTCATATTTCCCATTTACTGAACCTAGTGTTGAAGTTGATGTTAGCTGCGCATGTAAAAATAAACAAACTTGTCCAATATGTAAAGGAACTGGCTGGATTGAAATTTTAGGTGCTGGTATGGTTCATCCTAATGTATTAAAAATGTCAGGATATGATCCAGATGTTTATTCTGGTTATGCAATTGGATTTGGGGTTGATAGAATTACTATGCTTAAATATGGTTTTGATGATATTCGTCAACTTTATAATAATGATTTAAGAGTTATTTCTCAATTTGTAAAAGAAAGATAGGTGATATAAATGTTAGTATCTTATAAGTTATTAAGTGAATATGTTGATTTAAAAGATTTATCTATTGAAGATATTTGTGACAAATTATCACTTGCTGGTTTTGAAATTGAAGGTGTACATCCTATGTCTTCAGGTAGTAATCTTGTCATTGGAGAAGTTTTAGAATGCATAGATCATCCTAATTCTGATCATCTTCACATTACTAAAACATCTATTGGAAGTGAAACTTTACAAATTGTTTGTGGAGCACCAAATTGTCGTAAGGGATTGAAAGTTATCGTTGCTTTACCTGGAGCAAATTTGCCTGCAAAAGGAATAATTATTTCAAAAGGCGAAATTCGCGGTGTTGAATCAAATGGTATGCTATGTTCTTTACTTGAACTTGGTGTAAGTGAAGATATTTTAACAGATGCTCAAAAAAATGGCATTGAAGAATTGGATGCTTCTGCACCTGTTGGCTATAATGATCCGTTAGGATATTTAAATTTAGATGATACTATAATTGATGTTTCAATAACACCAAATCGTAGTGATGCTTTAGGCTTATATCATTTCTTTAAAGAAGTAGCGGCAATTTTAGATAGAAAAGTAATAAATAATTTAGATTTTGATGTTAAACGATAAGGTGTTAGTGAATACACTTCTGATAGTGAAACTCCTTTATGCTCATATTTTTCAATGAGCACAATTAAAGGTGTTAAAATAAAACCTTCTCCTAAATTCATGCAAGCAATATTAGCTAAACATGGTATAAAATGTATCAATAACGTTGTCGATATTGGCAATTATGTTACATTATTAACTGGTCAACCATTGCATATGTATGATGCTTCACGTGTTAAATCTAAAAAATTTGTTGTTAAAGATAATGTTAATTGCATTACGCGTGCACTTGATGATAAAGAATATGAAATATCAAATGGCGATTTAGTTATCACTAATAATGATGAAGTAGCATGTATTGCTGGTGTTATTGGTAGTGCATCTACTATGATTTTAAATGATACTTCAACTATCGCTTTAGAAGTTGCCTTATTTGATGGCACAACAATTATGAATTCTTGTAAGAAATATGGAATTATGACTGTTGCTGCGACAAATTATTCAAAAAACGCTGTCGACAAGTATAATGCAATTAAAGCTAGTGATATGGCATGTGCTTTACTTGTAAAATATGCAGATGCGTCTTATGTTTCTTTACCATATGAATATGATAAGCGAAATTTAAAAGAAAAGGTTATCGATATTGATTTATCTTTTATTAACACACGTCTTGGAAGTAATTATTCTACTTTAGATGTTGAAAATGTTTTAAGACGCTTAGATTTTGCTTATAATCTTTCAAATGAACACTTTGTTATTAATGTTCCTAGTTATCGTAATGATATAACAATTAAAGAAGATATTGTAGAGGAAGTAGTAAGACTTATCGGATTTGATACTATCCCTTATCAAATGGCTAGTATTGAAACTAAAGATATCGGCTTAGATGAAATTCATTTAGCTAAAAGAAAAATCAATAATTACTTGCTTGATTTAGGATTACATAATACTTTATCTTATACTTTAATTAATAAAGAACAAGCTAATTATTATGGTGTGTTTGATGATGATTCCTATATTGTTCTTCCTCATCCACTAACAGTTGAAAAACAATATTTGCGTAAAAACATGATATGTTCTATGCTTCAAACAATCGCATACAATCAAACTCGTGGATATAAAGATGTTGCAATTTATGAAATATCTAATGTTTATACTAATGAAAATCTTGAAGGAAAAGAAAAACTTGCAATCGCTATTTCTAATCATTTAAACGAAACTAAATGGTCTAGCAATAAAAATGTGGACTTTTACATGATGAAAGGAATTGTTGAAGGATTACTAGCCTTATTTGGAATTGATAGTAACCGATATAGTTTTGAACCTATTAGTAAAGCGTATAATAAACAAAATGTTTTCCATCCAGGAAAAAGTGCTTTATTAAAAGTAAATGGAGCAAATGTTGGTATTATTGGTATGATTCATCCATTAACATTAAAACGTGAAGGAATTGATGAAACAGTTTATTGTGAAATTGATTTAAGTCAATTTTTAAAGATTAAAACTTCTAAAGCTAAATATAATAGTGTTTCAAAATTCCCATCTGTAAGTCGTGATATAGCTTTAGTTGTAAAAGAAGATGTCACTATATCAATGCTTTGTAAGAGTATGAAAAAAGCTGGAGGACCACTTTTAAATAAGATTGAAGTATTTGATGTTTACCAAGGTGAACATGTTGCAAAAGGTTATAAATCGGTGGCTTTTACCCTTACATTTGTAGATTTAAATAAGACTTTAGTTGATGCTACTGTAAATGAATTATTTAATAAAGTTTATGCATCATGTCAACATGACTTTGATGCAATTATAAGGAATTAAAATATGAAAAAAGTCGGAATATTACTACCATTTTTCTCTTTACCAAATAAATATGGAATTGGAACATTAGGAAAGAGTGCTTATGATTTTGTTGATTTTTTATCTTTAGCTAAGCAGGACTATTGGCAGGTGTTACCTACAAATCCTACATCATATGGGGATTCTCCATATCAATCTTTTTCCGTGTTTGCTCAAAATCCTTATTTTATTGATTTGGAGTATTTAGTTGCAGATCATTTATTAACAAAGAAAGATTTAAATGAGTCTTATTTAGCAAATGATACGAATAAAATTGATTATGGAAATATCTTTTATAATAAAATGAGGCTATTAAAAAAAGCTTATCAAAAACATAATTTATTTAATGATGAGTTTGAGACATTTAAAAATGAAAACAAATTTTGGTTGTTTGATTACGCTTTATTTATGGTATTAAAAGAACATCATAATAATAAAGCATGGAATGAATGGGATGAATGTTATAAATATAGAAATAAAGATGCATTAAATGCCTTTTGTAAAGAAAACAAAGAGGCAATAGAAGCATATATGTTTATGCAATATTTATATTTTAAACAATACAATATGTTGTTGAAATATGCTCATAGTAAAAACATTTTAATTATTGGAGATACACCAATTTATGTAGCATATGATAGCGTTGATGTTTGGAAAAATCCTGAAATGTTTTTATTAGATGAAAAATATAATCCAACACTAGTTGCTGGTGTACCACCAGATTATTTTTCTGCAACTGGTCAACTTTGGGGTAATCCATTATACAATTATCAACAAATGGAAGAAAACAATTTTTCATGGTGGGTAAAACGTGTTGAGTTTTCTTTAAAACTCTTCGATTATTTAAGAATTGATCACTTTAGAGGCTTTAGCGCATTTTATGCAATTCCTTTTGGCAGTGAAAATGCTATTAATGGACATTGGATTGAAGGACCTAAAATGAAACTTTTTAATGCGATTAAAAACAATGTTAAACCATTGAATATTATCGCTGAAAATTTAGGGCTTCTTGATGATGATGTTTATAAACTAATCGATGATTGTACTTTCCCAGGTATGAGAATTTTAGAATTTGAAATGTATAGCAAAGATAACTTAAATCAACTAAAAAATATTTCTGCTAACAATATTATTTATCCTGGTACTCATGATAATAACACATTTGTAGGATGGTATAATCATGAAGCTTCAGAGGTAGAAAAAGCAAATGTAAACGATGAGTTACAACTATGTAGCGGTGATAATATAGCAGAAAAATTATTAAAATATGGTTATACATTACCACAAGATTATTTTATTATATCTCTTCAAGATATATTAGGACTTGATAGTGATGCTAGAATTAATATTCCAGGAAGCAATCAAGGTAACTGGCAATACATCTTTAAAGAGAAAGATTTTAATGATTCACTTGCAATAAAAATTGCTTCAATTAAAGATGCTTGTATCAAATAATATTTATTTTAGTTAGTAAAATAGCGATTTAAGAATTTTATCTTGACTTTTATTTGCGTGTTATGTATAATTCTAGTGCTGGTTTTAATTACTAATGGAGGTGTTAGTTATGGCAGTACCAAAGAGAAGAGTTTCAAAAACAAAAAGAAATACAAGAAGAGCTCATGATGCTTTAAGTGTTACTACAATATCAACTTGTCCAAATTGTGGTGCAAAGGTTTTACCTCACCATGTTTGTCCTAGTTGTGGTCAATATGATGGCAAACAAGTTGTAGCTAAAAAAGAAGCATAAGATATTTTCTAAAATAATGCGAGGTCGATTTTATCGATCTCTTTTTTTTGCTTTTATATATTTATAAAACTGTTTAAAAAGATTAAGCAGTTTTTTTTAGATATTTTTAAAAAAAATAAAAAAAAGTGTTGCATAAAATATATTTTATAGTATAATTGTGGTAGAAGGTGGCACAAAGTGGCACGAAATGGGAGGCGCAACGATGTTTAAAGGTCAATATAAACATAATCTTGACGATAAAGGTCGTTTGGTAATGCCCTCAAAGTTTCGCAATGAAATTTCTTCTGGCGCTGTTATAACAATCGGATTTGAAGGTTGTCTAACAATTTATACTGCTGAAGGTTGGAAGCAATGTGTCAATGAGTTACTTTCTAAGCCTATGACTAACGTTGCTGTAAGAAAAACAATGCGTGTTTTACAAGGCAATGCTAGTGATGTCGAACTTGATAAAAGTGGACGAATGAATATTCCAGATTATTTACTTTCTGCTGCAGGCATATCTAAGGATGTTACAATCGTAGGTCTCGGCTCGGTGATCGAAGTTTGGGCAACACAAAGATGGCTTAAGGAACAAGATAGTGATATGAACGAATTTGAGTCTTTTGCAGAACAACTTTATTATTTAGATAAGGAAAAGTAATATGTTTAATCACATTTCAGTACTTCTAAATGAATGCATCGAAGGATTAAATATTAAAGAAGATGGTATTTATGTCGATGCGACACTTGGTGGTGGCGGCCATTCAAGTAAAATATTAGAAAAACTAAATAATAAAGGAATGCTATATTGTTTTGATAAAGATCAAGATGCAATAAATGCTGCAACTAAAAGACTAGAAAAAATTAGTTCAAACTTTAAAATTATTCATGCAGATTTTTCTAATTTGGAAAAATGTCTTAAAGAAAATGGAGTGGAAAAGATTGATGGAATTTTATATGATATTGGAGTTTCATCATATCAACTAGATACTCCAGAAAGAGGATTTTCATATCAACATGATGCCCCGCTTGATATGAGAATGGACCAAACTCAAAAGTTATCTGCTTATGAGGTTGTAAACAATTATAAAAAAGAAGCACTAACAAAAATATTTTTCGAATATGGTGAAGAACCATTTGCTAAACTGATCTCGGCCAAGATTGTAGAAGCTAGAAAAATTAAACCAATTGAAACAACATTTCAGTTGGTAGATATAATCAAAAGTGCTCTTCCAAGTAGTGTTTTAAGGAAAAAAGGGCATCCAGCTAAACAAGTTTTCCAAGCGATTAGAATTGAAGTTAATGATGAGTTAATGGCAATTGAAAACTCTTTAAAGCAAGCATTAAATCTACTAAACGCGAATGGTAGATGTGCAGTTATTACTTTTCATTCACTTGAAGATCGAATTGTTAAAAACTTGTTTAAAAAAATGTGCTGTGTAAACGACAATGTTAAAGGACTTGCAAGTTTAAATGAAATTGAGCAGTCATTTAGATTAGTAAGTCGCAAGCCAATTATTTCTAATGAGCAAGAATTAATGGTCAACAATCGTGCGCATAGTGCAAAACTTAGAATTATTGAAAAATTATAAGAAAATCATTTCTAAAAAATGAGCAATTTTAGAAAATTCAAAGGAGGGAACAAAATGAGATATGTAAACTTACATAAAAGAAACACATCTAAGTTTCATTTTATTGCAAAACGAGTTGCAAGCGTTTGCGCAATATCTTTAGTTGCATTAACTTTAATTGTCGTTCCTTTGACATCTAAAGCTAATGAAACAAATGTTAAAAATAATGATATCGTGGAATTTGAAAATGAATATCTTGGAAACGATACTATTAAAGAAAACATCATTGCTTTAAATGGATAAGAATTATAATTTATATTGAAAAAAATGGCACATTTGATCAGTGCCTTTTTTTATCTTTTTTAGATATTAAATAATAATTATTGTAATATATATTTTTTTAAAAAAATAATAAATAAAAAGAAATGTCATAAATTTAAATATAATAAACCATCAAAAAATAGATAGTAGAAAAAATACTAATAATAATGTATCTTGTCTTTATAATAGAAAGTGTTATAACAACTAAATATATTATGCTTATTGATAAAACTTTTATTAAAAAATATGGCAATATAAACTAATATAGTTTATAATTAATTGTATCTATTAAAGGAGAAATTGTATGAATTTAAAAAATTATATTGCAGATATTCCAAATTTTCCTAAAGATGGTATCTTATTTAGAGATATTACACCTTTATTACAAGATAAAGATGCTTTGCAGGAAGCAATTGGCAAATTAAAAGAATTTGCTTTAAAAGTTAAAGCCGATGTCATCGTCGGACCTGAAGCTAGAGGATTTATTTTTGCAACACCTGTTGCTTATGCATTAAACATTGGTTTTGTTCCTGTTCGTAAACCTGGAAAGTTTCCACGTAAATCTATTAGCTATGAATATGATTTAGAATATGGTTCAAACACTTTATGCATGTTAGAAGATGCAATTAAAAAAGGCCAAAGAGTAGTTATTATAGATGATTTACTTGCAACTGGTGGAACAGTTGAAGCCGCAATTCATTTAACAGAACAATTAGGTGGAAAGGTTGTAGGCTGTGCTTTTTTAATTGAACTTGATGATTTAAAAGGAAGAGAAAAATTAAACAATTATGAAGTTTTCAGTTTAATTCACTATTAATAATATGGAAAATAATGAGATTAATAACGAGGTTTCGATTACTAGTTTTAATACTGTCTTAAGTGTTATTAACACATATATTAAAAACGACGAGGATAAAGATTTTATCACTCGTGCTTTTAATTATGCAAAGGAAAAGCATGAAGGACAAGTTAGAAAAAGTGGAGAACCTTATATTAATCATTTGCTTTCTGTCACCTATATTTTAGCATTATATCAACAGGCATCTGATACTTTAGCAGCTGGATTACTTCATGACACCTTAGAAGATTGTGGTGTTTCTTATCAAGATTTAAAATCCACTTTTAATCAAGATGTTGCTGATATTGTCCAAGCTGTAACAAAGATTAAAAACTTACCTGATGTTTCTTTAGAAGAGACTAGTGCTTCTACACATCGCAAATTAATTCTTGCGATGGCAAAAGATATTAGAGCTGTCATCGTTAAATTATGTGATAGATTACATAATATGAGAACTCTTAAATATCTTAGATATGAAAAACAAATGTTAATTGCAAAAGAAACTTTAGATGTATATGCACCATTGGCTCACCGTTTAGGTATGAGCGCATTAAAAAATGAATTGGAGAATTTGTGTTTATATTATCTTCATCCTACTGAATACAATATTGTGCAATCATTGATATCAGAAAAGTTATCTATTCATAAGTTCAATATAAAAGATGTTATAGATTCAATTTCTGTTGTTTTAGATAAAAATAATATCCCACATCGTATTTTTGGTAGAACAAAACACACTTACTCAGTTTATAAAAAAATGTATGTTAAGCATACACCTTTTGAAAAAATTTTTGACTTACAAGCGATTCGTATTGTCACATTAACAAAGCTACAATGTTATGAGATTTTAGGAATTATTCATACAATTTATAAACCAATACCAGGTAGATTTAAAGATTATATAGCTATGCCAAAGACTAATATGTATCAATCATTACATACTACAGTCATGGATAAAAATGGAGAACTTTTTGAAATTCAAATTCGAACAGAAGAAATGGACTACATTGCCGAACGTGGTATTGCTGCGCATTGGATTTATAAAGAAAATAATGGAAATAATTTATCTAAAGCTCAAGAACTTTCAGAGCAACAATTATCATGGCTTCGTGATTTAATAAAAATCAATGAAGAGAATGCTGATGAAAGTGATGTTGAATACATGAAGCAGATTCAAAAAGATATTTTTGAAACAAGTATTTATGTCTTAACTCCAAAAGGAAAAATAATCGATATGCCAAATGGTTCAACACCTGTTGATTTTGCTTATCGTGTTCATACTATAGTTGGTAATACTTGTGTGGGGGCATTAGTAAATCGCGTAATTGTTCCATTAAATACCGAACTTCAATCTGGAGACATTGTTGAAATTAAAACATCAAAAAATAGTGTTGGCCCAAGTGAAGGCTGGCTTGATTTTGTAAAAACTAATATTGCTAAATCGCAAATTAAAAAAGCATTATTAAAGCGTCAACAATCCAATATTCAAAATGGTGAAAAAATCGAAGAATTAAAATATGAAAAAGGAATTAAAATGTTTAATGATGCTTGTAAAGAAAGATTTATAAATGTTGATGAGGCAATGAAACAATTGGATTTCTTATCTAATTTAAATTTGTTTAATGTTTCTAGTAAAAGAGATTTTTTCATAGCAATTGGTAATAAATCTATTAGCTTAGTTTCTGTTTTTTCAAAACTTTATGAACAAAACAAATCTGTTGTTGAGCAATTGGGTGTATTAAAAAGAAAAGACTTTGTTGTTAAACAAGAAAAATATAAAGGAAATATATTTATTAAAGGAGCTGGTAATGGCATAAAAATTGAGCCAGCTGTATGTTGTAAACCATTACCAGGTGATAAAATTGTAGGCTTTATTTCACGCGGAAAAGGAATTAAAATACACCGCATAGATTGTCCAAATATCATAAATGAAAAGAAAAGATTGATAGAAGCTTTTTGGAATGAAAATAATTTGTCTTCATCATATCCGGTTGATATTGAAATATTAAGTTATGATAGAAATAATTTAGTTATCGATTTAATGGGGTTAATTTCCGAAATGAATATCAGGATAGATTCAATGAGTGCTAGGTCCCATTATGAAAATAAGACGGCAACATTATCTTGTACAGTATATATTAGTAGTATTGAGATGCTAAATACAGTCTTTGCAAAAATTAAATCGATAAATGGTGTAATAGAAGTTAAAAGAATTTCTCATTAAAGGAGGTTGTCATATGGCAAAATTTTTAAAACAAAGAGGAACAATTGATATTTTTGATACTGAAGCATTACTTTTTCAACATGTTGTATCGACATGTCAAAAACAAGCAAGATTATTCAATTATAAGCCAATAATTATTCCAACTTTTGAATCTACTGCTTTATATACAAGATCAACTGGTGAAACGAGTGATATTGTTACTAAAGAAATGTATGATTTTAAGGATAAGGGAGGAAGAGATATTGCACTTCGTCCTGAAGGAACAGCTGGTGTAATTAGAAGCATTGTTGAAAATAAATTATATGCTATAAATGATTTACCTTTACGTTATTATTATTCTGGTTCTTTTTTTAGATATGAAAGACCGCAAGTTGGTCGCTATCGCGAATTTAGTCAATTTGGAGTTGAAGTAGTTGGTAGTAATTCTTATTTAGATGATGCTGAAACGATACTTTTAGTTAAAAATATATTAAATAGCTTAAATATTTTTGAATATAAAGTTAGAATTAATACTTTTGGAAATGCAAATTGTCGCAATGCCCATAGAGATAAAATTAAGGAATTTTTAAAAGACCATATCGATAATTTATGCGAAGATTGTAAAAATAGATTTATTAAAAATCCATTGAGAATATTAGATTGCAAAGTAGATAAAGAATATATTGAAAAACTTTCAATTCCAGTATCTTTAGATGCCTTAGATGATGAAAATAAAGAAATATTTGAAAAAACATTACAAATATTAAAAGAAAATGATGTTAATTTCGAAGTTGATCCATACTTAGTTAGAGGGCTTGATTATTATACAGGTATCATTTATGAATTTGATATTTCTTTAAAAGATGGTAAAGTTTTAACAATTGGTGGTGGTGGTCGTTATTCATCATTAGTAAAAGAGTTAGATGGTCCAGATTTGAGTTGTGTAGGATTTGGTCTTGGTATTAATCGATTAGTATTAATACTTCAAGATTTATATCAACTTGAACATTATAATGAAAGCGCTAAGTTTTATATTATGCCTTTTGATGCATCCTCATATAATATTGCAATGATTATTGCTCAAACATTAAGAATGCAAAACCAAAGTGTCGTTGTTGAGACAAACAATAAATCTGTTGGTAGCATGTTTAAATTTGCTTCAAAACATAATTTTAAATACGCTATAATGATTGGTGAAGAAGAATTAACAAACAAGCTATATAAAGTTAAAAATTTAGAAACTAAGGAGCAATTTTTTGTTTCTTTAGATGATATAAAAGGAGGAAAACTCAATGGATAATTTATGTAAAAATCGAACACATAATAATGGTGAATTAACTATTAAAGATGTGGGTAAAGTTGTTGAACTTAAAGGTTGGTGTGCCAAAAAAAGAAATCTTGGTTCATTAGTATTTATTGATATTCGTGATAAATATGGTATAACTCAGCTTCGTTGTGATGAAAAAGTAAGCGATATTTCCAGTCAAATAAAAACGGAATATGTTATTTATGCTAAAGGTGTAGTAGTTGAAAGAGAATCGAAAAATCTAAATATTCCAACTGGTGAAATTGAAATTGCTGTTAGTGAACTTAAAATTATTAACACAGCAGAATTACCACCAATATATATTAGTGATGATAAAGATGCGGTTAGTGAAAATGTAAGATTAAAATATCGTTATTTAGATTTAAGACGCAAATCTATGCAAGATATTTTAAAACTTAGACACAAAGTAACAAAATGTGTTCGTGAATATTTAGATAATTTAGATTTCACGGAAGTTGAAACGCCAATTCTTGGAAAATCAACTCCAGAAGGAGCACGTGATTATCTTGTACCTTCTCGTATTCATAATGGTTCATTTTATGCTCTTCCACAATCTCCGCAAATATTTAAGCAATTGCTAATGGTTTCAGGTCTTGAAAGATATTACCAAATTGCTAGATGTTTTCGAGATGAAGATTTAAGAGCTGATAGACAACCTGAATTTACGCAAATAGATATCGAAGTATCTTTTATTGATCTTGATACTTTATATGGCATTTTAGAAGGAATGTTTAGAAAAATTTTTAAAGATATTAAAGGAATTGACGATTTATCTTTTCCTAAAATGACTTGGAAAGAAGTAATGGATCAATATGGTTCTGATAAACCAGATATTCGTTATGAAATGAAGCTAACTGATATAAGTTCATTGTTTGTAGATTCACCATTTGATTTCTTAAAAGGCAAAGTAGTTAAAGCTATAGTAGCTAAAAAAGCTGCAATGAGTTTTACAAGAAAAGAAATCGATCAACTTGCTGATCTTGCAAAATTGTTTAAAGCAAAAGGATTATGTTGGTGTAAAGTTAAAAATGGTGAACTAGAAGGAGCTAGTGCTAAACTAGTTATTGATAAAGTAGCATTTAAAGAAGCTCTTAATTATGAAGATGACGATTTAATTTTATTTGTAGCTGATGATTGGTTGACTGCAGTTACAGCCTTAGGCCAAGTAAGAATAGCTATTGCTAAGAAATTAAATCTTGCAAAAGCTGATGAATATAAATTTTTGTGGGTTACTGAATTTCCAATGTATGAATATACTGACGATGGTCAACTTCAAGCTATGCATCATCCATTTACTGCATATATTGAAAGCGATGAAAAATATATTCAAGATGAGCCACTTAAAGTTCGTTCAAACGCATATGATTTAGTCTTAAATGGCTATGAATTAGGTTCAGGTTCAGTTCGTATATATAATCAAGAAATGCAAAGAAAAGTATTTGAACGAATCGGTTTGTCAGATGATGATATTAATAAAAAATTTGGTTTCTTTGTAGAAGCTTTAAAATATGGAACACCTCCACATCTTGGAATGGGGTTTGGACTTGAAAGAATCGTAATGATTCTTGCTGGAACTAATAATATTCGTGATGTTGTAGCATTCCCTAAAATCCAATCAGCAAGTGATTTAATGAATGATTGTCCTTCAGAAGTTGAAGAAAGTGCTTTAGATTTACTTGGAATCAAAGTTGTTAATAAAGAAAACGATGTTAATGAAAGAAAGGAAAATGACAATGAACGATAATTTGTGTGTTACAACTCTTAGATGTCTTGCTTTAGATATGATAGATAAAGCCAATTCTGGTCATCCAGGGATGGCTCTTGGCAGTGCACCTATTATTCATACTTTATATACACGTCATTTAGTGGCAACAGCAGCTGATGATAAATGGATTAAAAGAGATCGTTTTGTTTTATCTTCAGGACATGTAAGTTCGTTATTATATGCAACATTGCATTTATCTGGATATGATTTAACATTAGATGATTTAAAAAACTTTAGACAATTTAATTCAAAAACTCCAGGTCATCCAGAATATAAAGTAACTGATGGCGTTGATATTTCAACAGGACCTTTAGGACAAGGTATTGCTAATGCAGTAGGTATGGCTATGGCAGAAAGACATCTTTGTGCGTTATATCCATCACTTGAGCATGTTTTAAGTCACTATACATATGTTTTATGTGGTGATGGTGATTTACAAGAAGGAATTGCTCTTGAAGCGATGGCTTTGGCAGGTTCATATAAGCTTTCAAAACTAATTATTTGTTATGACAATAACGATGTTACATTAGATGGACCTTTAGCTCAATCTTCTATAGATAATATAAAACTTAAAGCTGAATCAATGAATTTTAATGTTGTTGAAGTAAGTGATGGTAATGATATTGAAGCAATTGATAAAGCCATTATTGCATGTAAGAACCAAAATGAAAAACCAAGTTTAATAATTATTAAAACAATCATAGGCTATGGTAGTGAAAAACAAGGAACATGTGCTGTTCATGGTTCTCCTCTTACTAAAAATGGTAGTAAAATAGTTAAAGATTTCTTGAATTTTAATCATGAAGATTTTTATGTTCCAAGTGAAGTAAAGCAAGCATATCAAGATTCCTTCATTGCTCGTGGATTATTAGCTTATATGCAATTTAATAAAGATGTATCTCGTTTAAGTGAAGATGATCGAGCTAATCTTGATAAAATTTTAGATTTATCTGTTGTTGACGATGTAAAGCCATATCTTCCTAAATATATTGAAGGATATAAAAATGCCACAAGAAATGTTTCTGGAGAATTATTAAACATCTATTCTGACCATTCATCTTTATTATTTGGTGGTTCAGCTGATGTTGCTGCATCAGTAAAAACTGCACTTAAAAATAAAGGAACTTTTACATCTTCATCTTATGAAGGACAAAATATTAATTTTGGTATTCGTGAACATGCAATGTGTGCTATTGCAAATGGTATTGCTGCACATGGTGGTTTAAGACCTTACGCTGGCTGTTTCTTGGTATTTTCAGATTATGCAAAAGGTGCATTAAGAATGTCTGCTTTAATGGGTCTACCAGTAACATATTTATTTTCTCACGATTCAATTGCTGTAGGTGAAGATGGACCTACACATGAACCAATTGAGCATCTTGAATCGTTAAGAGCAATTCCAAACTTCAATGTTATTCGTCCTTGTGATGCTAATGAAACTCTTGGTGCTTATGAAATCGCATTTAGTAGTGTTTCAACGCCTACAGCTATTATTTTATCAAGACAAAATCTTTTAACAAATCGTGGATGCTCTAAAAATAAAGTTAAAAAAGGTGGCTATGTTTTATCGTATGAAAAAGAACGTTTAGATGCGATTTTACTTGCAACTGGTAGTGAGGTAAATCTAGCTGTTGAAGCACAAAAATCATTATATAATGAAGGAATAGATGTGCGCGTTGTTTCTATGCCATCAAATTTCTTATTTGATAAACAAAAAGAAGCTTATAAAAATAGTGTTTTACCATCTGATTGCCATAAAATACTTGCTATTGAAATGGGCAGAGGTGATGCTTGGTATAAATACGCTGATAAAGTGATGTCTATTGATACATTTGGTGCTTCTGGTAAAGCAGAGCAAGTAATTGAAGCTTATAAATTTAATGTTGAAAATGTAATTAACTTAGTGAAAAAAATGACTAATCAGTAAAATAAAAAGACTATGAAATCTATTTCTTAAAAGAATTATTCATAGTCTTTTTTATGCAAAATAAAAGACTGTATCAATAAACAAATCTATTAAGTTAGATAGTTTATCTTACAGTCTTTATTTTATTAGCTAATTGTAAATGACAATGTGCAAGTAAGGTTTTGTAAATCTAATTCATCAACGCTCATATTATAAGTTAAACCATTGATGCTTAAAGCACAATGATTTCCTTGATGGAATAAATCCTTGTTTGAAGCACATAGAGTATCATATTCTAATCGATTATATATAGAAGTGTGTGATGATGAGGTAATGCTTGATGAATGATTAATTGCATTAATTAAATTTTTAGCAGTATAAGAATTATTATATCTATAATATTCGTAAGATCCATATTCATCTGTGTAAGTGTAAAGTTCAGCATTTACTTCATAAACTCTAATACCAGGAAGATTAATAGATTTATTTTCATCTTTCAATAATCTTGAATCGGTATTTAAAAAATTAATTACATAATAATTATTAAATGTTGATCCTTTAGTATATGATGCCCCAGGAATAATAATACAATCTCCATATTTATCATATGAATCGATTGTTATAGAAAACGAATCAGTTTTACTTGATGATAATATAATTGGGTCTTTAATCCATCCTATAGCCATTTTTGAAAATGGATTATGATCACCTACCGTAGAGTCCATCATATCATAGCCACCAAGACCACCTTTATTATATCCTTGAGAAGAATCGTAATCATAATAGTCTTCAAGTCCAAACATATGACCAGTTTCATGAATGAAAGTTCTTGCATTACATTTTTCATTATTTTCAAATAAGAAATCAAATGAAGCAAAAACATAATTATATGGACTTACTTTATCATAATATGTATCTTCAAGATAATAATATTGATAAGCCCACCAAAAATCAGCATTAGTATAATCAATTTCATGATTATAAACGATGTATAAGGCATCGATTATTCCGTCATTATTGCTATCATATTTTGAAAAATCGATTTTTGAATCAAGTCCTTTAAACACCTCATCGATGATAGCAGAAACGCCAGGAATTTCTCCTGAATATTTACTATTTTTTAAATTTTCATAATATGATGCTTTGTTTGATAAATGATACCAATCAAGAACATCAAATGTATAATTTAGTTGACCATAAGAAGAATTATAATAATATGAGTGAACGCTATGATATGAAGGTTTTGCTTCATTAAAACTATTTTCATCAACTCTATTATCTAAAAAATCAACTGGTATAACTAAACCTTTAACATTTCCTTTACTTGGTGTCATATTACTATTATATTCAAGATCTTTAGCATTATATGTGATATTATCACGAGATGCATTTGTAAATGTTTGTGTTTTATTAGCTAGATTAAAGCTATCATATAACGCTTCATTGTTATCATTTTCAATAGCATTAAAAGCATTGTTTAATAAAGTTAATGAAGAAGAACGTTTATTAATATCTTCACTATTACTAC
Organism: Erysipelotrichaceae bacterium; assembly: GCA_022767485.1. Lineage (GTDB taxonomy): Bacteria > Bacillota_I > Bacilli_A > RFN20 > CAG-631 > CAKPXW01. The sequence goes on along the minus strand of JALEMY010000089.1, from coordinate 37,580 downwards.
TGTCAAAACTATCTTCATTTGAACTATCGCTAGAATTATTGATTACTTCACTAGATGAACTATTTTCATTTTCAATTGATTCCAAATATGAACCATAATTATCAAAAAGATTATCTATTATGGAACAACTAGACATAGAAAATAATAAAATATTGTATAACATTATCATTAATATATTTTTACTTTTCATATTTTCACCCTCTTAATTGATTATACCATAAAATTATATTTAAAAAAATATATTTTTTATTAAATAAAAAATAAAAGCAGTTATTTTTTTGAAAACAAACTATTTTCATATAAAAATATCATATAATTATTAAAAGTTATAATTTAAAAATCATTGTTTTTTTTATTATAATAATGTATCATATAAATGCTAATTAATTAGGAGGAATTTTAATAATGATCGTTTTAGCTACAATAGGTATTTGGGGACAAATTGGTTTAATTGCTTTAGGAGTTTTAGTTGGTGCAATCGCTGGATTTTTTATTTCAAGAGCTGTATTTAAAAGACAATTAAAGAAAAATCCACCTATCAACGAAAAAATGATTAGAGCTTTATATAGTCAAATGGGTAGAAAGCCTTCTGAAGCCCAAGTTAGACAAGCTATGAAGGCAATGAATCAATATAAATAAGGGCTGTTAAGAAACTAACAATTTCTTAATAACCCTTTTTTCTATATATTTTGTGAAATAACAACTATGTTGTTAAGAAACTTAGTGAAAAATGGTTCTAAATTTGTATATTTTTATTAGTAAAAAAACTTAACAATTTCATTGTTAAGAAACTTCGCTTGATTTTGTTGAGCGGAAGACTTTAAAAAAAGTTAGTAAAAGCCAAGATTAAACACATTTTTCTATTGTAACAATGATTTTATGCAAAAGAAAAGCTGCTAGAAACTTTTTAGTTTCTTAACAGACCCTTTTTTATTTTTTCAAGTTTACTTTTTCAATTGAAAATTTCTTTTCTTGCTTTTTTAAAAGTCTTTCTATGTTTGCCAAATGGCGATAGATTAATAAAGCAGCCATAGTTAGTAAAACTAAATGATAAATAAATGAAGTTAAACGACAAGATAAATCGTTATTGGTAAAGATATAACAATCTTTAAAAAAAGGAATAAATTGCAAAATTGTAACAACAATAGCACATGTAATAGAACCAAGAGAGACAATTCTAGATAATAAAATAACAATCATAAATGTTATTATAATGGTAATTAGTAATTTATAATTCATAAACGCTATAAATCCTAAAATAGTAGCAACACCTTTTCCTCCATTAAATCCTAAAAACAAAGGGTGACAATGACCTAGTGCCGCAAATAAGCCAGTAACGCAATATACAATTGCAAGATAACACACTTGATCAGGAAAATTAATAATTAGATAACTTTCTGAAATTTTATACATTAAAAATGCAGGAAGTCCTCCTTTTAACATATCTAAAATTAATACACAAATACCAGCTTTAGCACCAAGTGTTCTTGCAGTGTTAGTAGCTCCAAGATTTTTACTACCATAATTTCTTATATCAATCTTATAAAATAGCTTACCAATAATCAATCCAAAGGGAATTGATCCGATCAAATATCCAACTATCATTCCTAGAACTACAAATGTATATATATCCATATTTTTTTCCTTTTTGCTTTATTATTTTATTAATTTATATTATAATAATTTTACTCAAAAATTCAAACTGATTTTGTTTTTTTTGTGTGTAAGGAGGAAAAATATGAAAAATACCTCAACAAATCATTATGATGAAAGTGATATTCAGATACTTGAGGGTCTTGAAGCTGTAAGAAAAAGACCGGGAATGTATATAGGTTCTGTTGATAGTAGAGGCTTACATCATTTAATTTGGGAAATTGTTGATAATGCGGTTGATGAAGCATTAGCTGGATATGGAAAAGAAATCGTTGTTAAGGTTTTTAGTGATAATTCAGTTGAAGTTAGTGATAGTGGACGTGGTGTACCAGTAGGAATGCATAGTTCAGGAAAACCAACTCCTGAAGTTGTTTATACAAAACTTCATGCCGGTGGTAAATTTTCATCAACTGGTGGCTATAAAACAGCTTCTGGCTTGCATGGTGTTGGTGCTTCTGTTGTTAATGCTTTAAGCGAATATATGGATGTTACTATTGTTCGTGATTATGTGATGTATCAAATCCAATTTGCCAAAGGTGGAAAGGTAAAAACTCCTCTTCATGAAATAGGCAAAACTAGTAAAAAATCTGGCACATCAGTGCATTTTAAACCAGACAAAACGTTGTTTACTACCACAAATTTTTCACATACAGTGATCGTAGAAAGGCTTCGTGAAACAGCTTTTTTAATGCCTGGAATAAGTTTTGTTTTCATTGATGAATCGATAAATAAAAAAGAGATTTTTTCATATGAAAACGGGATTGTTGAATTTGTTAAATACAATACGGAAAATAGAAATAAATTGCATGATATTATTCAAATAAAAGGTGAAGATGAGCATATCCAAATAGATATGGCTTTTGTTTATACTGATGATTATACTGATGATGAAAGTACGCTTAGATCATATGTTAATAACGTTCGTACTAAAGATGGTGGTACTCACGAAATTGGCCTTCGTAGTGCAATGACTAAAACATTTAATGCGTATGCTGATGAAAATGGTCTTTTAAATAAAGCTAAAATAAAATCATTAGATTCTAAAGATATTAGAGAAGGAGTAAATATAGTTTTATCTGTAAAAATTCCAGAAGATATTTTGCAATTTGAATCGCAAACTAAATCGAAACTTGGAACGCCGATTGCTCGTAGTGTTTGTGAAAATGTAATTGGTGAAAAATTGATGTATTATTTGACTGAACATAAAGATGTAGCCACTTTATTAGTTAATAAGTTTATCAAAGCTCAACAAGTTCGTGAAGCTGTAAGAAAAGCAAGAGAAGAAGCAAGAAGTGGCAAAAAAGCAGTCAAGCAAGAAAGGATTATTTCTGATAAATTGGCACCTGCTCAATCTAAAGATTCTCGAATGCTTGAATTATTTTTAGTTGAAGGAGACTCTGCTGGAGGTAGCGCAAAGCAGGGAAGAAATTCTAAATATCAAGCTATTTTACCACTTAGAGGAAAAGTAATTAATTCAGAGAAGCAAAAACTTTCTGATCTATTAAAAAATGAAGAAATAAATACTATTATTTATACTGTTGGTGCTGGTGTTGGCGACGATTTTGATGCTAATAGGTCAAATTATGATAAAATTGTTATTATGACCGATGCTGATACCGATGGTGCACATATTCAAGTTTTATTGTTAACTTTCTTCTTTAGATTTATGAGAGGGTTAATCGAACAAGGAAAAGTATATGTTGCTTTGCCTCCTTTATATAAAGTATTTAAAAAGACAAGTAAGGGAGAAGTATTTAGATATGCATGGAATGATTTGGATTTAGCTCAAGCAAAAAAAGAAATTGGCGATAATGCTAAAATTCAAAGATATAAAGGTCTTGGTGAAATGAATCCTGAACAACTATGGGAAACGACAATGAATCCAAATACTCGGTCTTTACTTCGTGTTGAAATTAATGATTTTGATATCGCTGATCGTCGTTTATCGACATTGATGGGTGATAATGCGGCAATTCGAAGACAATGGATTGAAGAAAATGTTCATTTTACTTTAGAAGATAGTTTTAGAAAGGATGATGAAAATAATGGCTAAAAAGAAGACAATATCACAAAATGATTTGGATTTTCTTGGTGTCAATGAAGATAATGTCATTAAATCACCTTTTGAAGATGTAATTGGTGAACGTTTTGGTGAATATGCCAAGTATATTATTCAAGATAGAGCTTTACCAGATTTACGTGATGGTTTAAAACCAGTTCAAAGAAGAATTCTTTTTGGTATGAAAGAATCCGGTATGGTCGCTACAAGCGATTATAAAAAATCTGCTCGTATCGTCGGTGATGTTATGGGTAAATATCATCCACATGGTGATTCATCAATTTATGAAGCGATGGTAAGAATGTCTCAATGGTGGAAAAACTCTGAAACATTTATCGACATGCATGGTAATAATGGTTCTATGGATGATGATCCTGCAGCAGCAATGCGTTATACCGAAGCTCGTTTATCTCCAATTGCTATGGAAATGCTTCGTGATATCGATAAAGATACTGTTAAAATGGCCTATAATTTTGATGATACTTTACTTGAGCCTACGGTTTTACCAGCTAGATTTCCTAATTTATTGGTAAATGGCGCAAAAGGTATATCTGCAGGATTTGCTACTGATATACCACCTCATAATCTAGGTGAAGTAATCGATGGTGTCATCGCAAGAATTAAATCGCCTAATTGCCGTTTGGAAACGATCTTAAACATTATTCCTGGCCCTGATTTTCCAACAGGGGGCATCGTAATGGGTAAACAAGGAATTATCGATGCTTATGAAACTGGAAAAGGAAAAATTGTTATTCGTTCTAAATGTGATGTTATTACAAATGATGAAAATGTTAGACAAATTGTAATTAGTGAAATACCATATGAAGTTATTAAAATCCAACTTGTTAAACGAATAGATGAAATTCGTTTTAATAAAGATATTTGGGGCATTAACGAAGTACGCGATGAAAGTGACCGCAATGGCTTGAAAATAGTTTTAGACTTAGATGAACAAGCAAATTCTGATTTGATATTAAATTATTTGTATAAAAACACTGATTTACAAGTTTCATACAACTTTAATATTGTTACTATTGATAATCGAACTCCAAGACTAACTGGTATTTTGGACATATTAGATTCATATATTAAACATCAAAAAGATGTTATATTACGACGTAGTACTTATGATTATAATAAATGTGCTGATCGCCTTCATATCGATGAAGGATTAATCAAAGCGGTTTCTATTTTAGATGATGTTATCGCCACAATTCGTTCGTCTAAAAACAAAGCAGATAGTAAAATAAACTTAATCAATAAATTTGGATTTACTGAAAGACAAGCTGAAGCTATCGTAACATTACAACTTTATCGTTTGTCTTCTACTGATATTGTTTCATTAGAAAATGAAATAGCAGAATTAAAATCTTCAATGGAAAAATTAAGTTTAATTATTAATAATGATGATGAATTAAAGAAAGTAATTATTAATGAATTAAAAGAAATTAAAGCTAAATATGCTCGTCCTAGAAAGTCTGTTTTAGTTGATGAGATTCCAGATATTGTCATTGATAAATTATCGACTGTCATCAAAGAAGAATGCATGGTTGCAATTACTCGTGATGGATATGGTAAAAGAACTAATTTAAAATCTTATAATTTATCGCAAAGTAAAATGCCTGGATGTAAACAACAAGATGCTATTGTTTCGATTGTTAAAGCAACTACTTTAGACACTTTATTAGTATTTACAAGTGGTGGAAATTATATTTATCTTCCAGTATTTGAACTTACTGAAAATAAATGGAAAGATGAAGGAAATCATATTAATAATATTTCATCTTATGATGGTAGTGAAAAAATAGTAAGTGTTATTTGTGTAAATAAATTTAGAAGTGACTTATATGTTGTTTTAGCATCAAGTGGCGGCTCTATTAAAAGGACATGTCTAAGTGATTTTGTTGTAAATAGATATAGCAAATCATTATCATGCATGAAACTTTTAAATAACGAAACTTTGACGTGTGCTTTTGTAAGTAATGGTAAAACAGATATCGCAGTATTATATGCTTCTGGTCAAATTGTAAGATATGATGAAAATCAAGTTCCTGTCGTTGGTTTAAAAGCAGGAGGAGTTAGAGCTGGCTCTCGTTCTATAAGCGAAGCTTTAGTTGGTGGTGTAGGTTTATATGACGATAGTAAACGCAATATTATGATAGCAACTAATAAGGGCGGTATTAAACCAATTTATCCTCGTTATATTAATTCATCTAGTAGAAATACAGTGGGAATGTATGCTTTTAAATCATTTAAATCTGATCATCATGATGGTGTTGGCATAACAACTTATTTAGATGGTGATGTGATTCAAATAGTTACTAATTTTAAAACTATTAGTATCGATGTAAAAGATATTGCATATCAGCCAATCGATCGAATAATTAATAGTTCAATTAAACTAGAAAAACTTGAAAAAATATTAACTATAATTAATTCTTATACTTTATATGTAGATGACACTATTAAGGCATATAAGAAAATTAATAATGAAGAAAAAATTGCTTCATTTGATGATAGTGAAGCGATAAAAGATGAAGAAAAAGAAAAAAAGGAAAAGTACAAAAACCTTTCCATAGACGATTTATTTAAACTTTAATTTTCATTTTTTAAAAATTCAAATAAAAGTTTACTTAATGCTTTCTTTTCAATTCGAGAAACGTATGATCGGGAAATATTTAAAAGTTTCCCGATTTCTTTTTGTGTGTGCTCTTTTTTACCGTATAATCCATATCTTAATGATAATATTTTTAATTCAAAATCATCTAATTTTTTTAAATGTACAAACAATTTTTTTATTTGATTATCTTTATCGACTTTTTCATTTATATCTATATTATCTGAAGCGATTATGTCTTCATATCTAATTTCTTGACCATCTTCATCTTCACCTAATGAATCATATAGAAAAATAGTGTTCATATTATTTTTATTGCTTCTTATATACATCAATATTTCATTTTCAATGCACCTTGATAAATATGAAGATAGTTTTTTAGATTTTTCAATAGAAAATGAATCGATGGCTTTGATTAAGCCAATTGTACCAACACTTATTAAATCATCATTTAAAATTCCACAATTATCATATTTTTTAGCAATATGTGCTACGAGTCTTAAATTATGAGTAATAAGTTGTTCTCTAGCAAAATCATTATCGCTAGTTTTTAACATTTTAATATATTTTTCTTCTTGCTCTTTACTAAGTATTTCTTTAAAATTACTAGATTTTACATAACCTACAAAAAAGGATAATTCCTTTAACATGTCGATGATAAAATTTAACATATAGCCTCCTATAAAATAATATTTTAATTATTTTATTTTTATGATATACTTTTAAAGGAGATGAGTATAATGCCAATAATTCCTGATTATTACGCTAAAAATATTTATGAAATTGATTTCAACAAAATTGTAAATCTTAAAAAAAAATATATATTTGTTGATTTAGATAATACTTTAGTTGGGCCATTTAATGATTCGTTTAATGATAAGGTTGTTAATTTATTATCAACAATTAAAGCAAAACAAATGACAATGATAGTTTTATCTAATAATAAGAAAGAAAGAGTAGAAAATTTCATTGATAATTTAGATGTTTTATATCTTTATAAGGCAAAAAAGCCTAACACAAAAAAAATGTTATCATACATTAAAGATAACAATATAAATAAAGATGAATGTTTAATTATTGGCGATCAAATAATGACTGACATTTTACTTGCTAATCGTTTAAATATAACATCGATTTTGTTAGAACCATTAGAAAAAAAAGAAGCATCAATTACTTTTTTTCCTAGACTTCTCGATAAAATTTTGCGTAAAAAATTAATAAAAAATAAACAATTAAGGGAATTATAATATGGAAGAATTATTTTGTATAGGTTGTGGCATTAAACTTCAATGTGAAGATGAAGAAAAAGAAGGATATGTTAATCCTTCCTCTTTATCTCGCTCATTTATTTTATGTAAAAGATGTTATCAATTAAAACATTATGGTAAATTTAAAGAAAGTAAAACTATCGATAAAACATTAATTAAATTAAATGAAAATGCAAGTTTTTCTGATATAATCGTTTTACTTGTCGATGTTTCTTTACTTCAAACTCCTTTATTGAAAAAACTTAGAGTATTAAATGATTATCACAATGTTTATGTTGTTGCTAATCGTTATGATTTGTATTCTCGTTTTATTAAAATTGAAAAAGCATATTCGTTCTTAAAAGATTCTTTTAAAAAAGAAAAAATTAATTATAAAAAAATGTGGATAATAAACGATAATATTTCAGAAATATTTTCTTATTTAGACGAACAAGCAAACGATTTAAATATATATCTTTTAGGGCTTGAAAATGCTGGTAAAACGACATTCGTAAATCAATTATTAAAAAATGTAGCTCATGAGAATAACAATTATCTTATCGATTCTATCTACCCTGGAACAACGATCGATTTAATTAAAATCCCTTTGAGTGATAACACTTTTTTAATTGATTCACCAGGTATTTCATCTCCTGGAAATTTTTTAAATCATATTGAAGCAAAATATATTAAAAATTTGAAAAATGATTTAAAAATAAAACAATGTGTCTTTCAATTTTATAGTAATCAAGCACTAATAGTCTCAAATGTTTTGGTTTTAAACTGTAATATTAATTGCAAGACAAGCGTTGTTTTTTATGGCAGTAATCAACTGGAACTATTAAGATGTAAAAGTGAAAATATGATTTCTACATTTAATAACAATATGAAATTTTTAAAATTAAAAAGTGATAAAATTTCTTCATTTAATGATTTAGAAAAAATTAACATAAATATCGATAGCGATAATAGTGTTGATTTAGTTATCGAAGGCTTATGTTTCTTTGCATTAACAAAAGGATCATATCAAATTTATACATTAAAAGGTGTAAATGTATATACAAGAAAATCGATGATAAGAGGTAATAAAAATGATAGATAAGAAAGATAAATATAGACTTAGAAGTTTAGCTAATCCTATGAAAAGTATTGTAATAATTGGACACGAAGGATTAAGTGAAAATATTATTGATGCAATAAATGATGCAATAAAAACCCACGAATTAATTAAGATCTCAATTTTAAAAACATATGTGGGTTTATCGACAAAAGAAATGGCTGAATTAATATGTTCAATGATAAATGCAGAACTTATATATACTTGTGGCCGAGTAATGACAATATATAAGAAAAATAAGGATATTAATCGTTATGGAATCAAATAAAAAAAGAGTCTTGTTATATGGTGGTTCATATAATCCAATACATCAAGGACATATAAATGCTGCATTGCATGCTGCTAACTTTTTAAAGGTTGATGAAGTATGGCTTGTTCCTCGTAAATATAATTACGATGGTTCTTTACTATTAGATGGCAAATATCGTGTGGAAATGATAAAACTTGCTATTAATGGTTTAAGTAATTTTAAAATTTGTGATATAGAATTAAAAGATAAAAACAAAGAATTAATCTATACTTATAATACAGCTTTAAAACTTACAAAAAAATTTAAGAATATTACATTTTATTTTTTAATTGGAGCCGATCAATTAAATAATTTAAGACATTGGTACAATGCATCTAAGCTTACTAAATTGTTTAATTTTGTATGTTATCAAAGACCAGGATATATTATAGATTTAAAAATATGTGAAGAATTTAATATTAAAATAATAGATGGACCTGTTGTTGACGTTTCTTCAACAATAGTGAGATCTGGCTCTTTTAATAACGTTGATGAAGCTATTTCACAATACATTATGGATAAACAACTATATTTAAAAGAAAGAGTTATGCCTCGTCTTATGGAAGATAGATTCATACATGTTTTATCGACTGCCAGAATTGCAAAAAAAATTGCTATTGCAAATCATGTAAATACTAATAGTGCATATGTTGCTGGAATTTTACACGATATTGCTAAGGGTTTACCGTTTGATGATATTGTAAATATAGTAAAACAATATTTTAAAAACAATTTAAAACATCCATCTTTTACTTATCATGCGTATGCTTCAGCTTATATTGCCTATCATGATTTTGGAATCAAAAATAAAAAAATATTAAAAGCAATATATAATCACACGCAAGCAACTAAAAATATGTCAAAGCTTGATAAAATTATTTATTGCGCTGATAAATTAGAGGAAAAAAGATCTTTTGCTTCTTCTTTAGATGATATTAGGAAAGTTGCTTTTGAAGATATTGATAAATGCTTTGTTTTACTTATGAAAGAACAAGTGAAAATGTTAAAAGAAAAAAATAAACCTGTCGATCCTAAAATTAACGAAATGATTGAGTTTTATGAAAGGAAATAAAATAATGGAAGATAAAATATTGGAAAAAGTAATTCGTGTTATGCTTGATAATAAAGCAAACGATGTGGTTTATATACAAGTTACAAATGTAAATCCATTAGCTGATTATTATGTAATTGCAAGCGTTGATTCCAATCGTCAAGCACTAGCAATAGCAAAATATGTCAGTGATGTTTTATATGACAATGATGTCAACGTCAAGCACATTGAAGGAAATGAAAATAGTGAATGGATTTTAGTTGATGGGACAGATTATATTGTTCATTTATTCGTTAAAGATGCAAGAACACGTTATGGCCTTGAAAAAATGTGGTCTGATTTACCAATAATAAAGGTGGGATAATATGAAATTTTTAATTATAGTTGCGATGGATAGTGAAAGAGATGGTTTTTTAAATAAACTTGATTTTCAAAATGAAGTAATAGTTGGAACTTTAATTCACCATGCTGTTTTTGATGACAAGGATATATATTTAGCTAAATGTGATGTAGGTAAAGTTAATGCCGCAATATTAACTACTTTATTAATAAAGTATATTAAACCTTCATATGTTATTAATGCTGGAATTGGTGGAGGACTTAATCCTTCAGTTAACATCTATGATGTAATCGCTTCTAGTAAAGTAGCTTATCATGATTTTGATTTAACACCTTTTGGTTTTAAAAAAGGTGCAATGGATAATAATAAAATATATTTTAATGGTTCTAGAAAACTTCTTTCATTATTACCAAATGAAGTTAGAAAAGGACTTATAGTTTCAGGAGATCAATTTATTAGTAAAAAAGAAAAACTTGAAGAGATTTTAAACGATTTTAAAAAAGCTTTAGTTTGCGATATGGAGGGTGCAGCAATTGCTCATGCTACAACGAAATTAGCTAGAAAGTTTTTAGTTATTAGGTGTGTAACAGATAATCCATTTTTAAAAACTACCATAGATGAATACTATGATCATAAGGTAAAAGCAATTGATAAAGTTGCTACTATTACCCTTGATTTAATTAAAAATTATAAATGATTTGTGTCATTTAATATTAAAACATAGTCATCTATGTTTTTTTTTATTATTTTTCTAGTTATAATACAAATTTTATTATATAATAATAAAGGTAGTTCTATCTTAGGAGGAATTAATATGAAAAAACAATTTTTATCTGCTATTACTTCACTGTTGATATCAGCGATTTTTTTGACATCATGCAACAATGATAAATTTTCTCAAATTTCTGATAGCGAAACACAAGATAGTTCAAATCTTATAGAAAACGAATTTAACAAATTATTTGCTCCGATGAATTTATCTTTTGATTCGGAAACATATGCCTTAAAGTGGGATCAAGTTAATGGAGCAAGTTTCTATGATATTAATATTGATGGAGTAATCGTTTATTCAAATGTTACTACTAATAGTATCACATTAAAAACAAGCGATATTAATATCGATGATAACCAAACACATTTAATAAGTATTAGAGCAATAAATGAAGATGGTAGCGTTAAATCAAACTATACTTCATTCGTTTTTGATAATTCTATTTCTTCATCAACAGATACATTTTCATATGAAATAATAGAAGACACAAATCAATGTTATGTTAATGGTTTTAATCCAATAATCGATCAAAAAGAAGTAGTAAATATTTCAATTGGTGGCGAATTTAATGGATACGAAATTACAGGTGTTGGCGATAATGCTTTTGCAAATACTAATTATTTAAACGTTGTTACTCTTCAAGATAGTATTAAAACAGTTGGAAATGATGCTTTTAGTAAATCATATTTAAAGAAACTAGTTTTAAATGAAGGCCTTGAAACTATTGGTGAAAGAGCATTTTATTCATTACTTAAAAATAACTTTGATATAATTATTCCTTCAACTGTTAAAACTATTGCCGCTTCCGCTTTTGAATCATCAAGAATTGATGGAATTACATTTGCTAGTAATAGTCAACTTGAAACTATTGGTGAAGGCGCTTTTTCTAAGATGAAATTTGTATCTCAACAAACATCAAATAAAGAATTTGTTATTCCAGCAAGTGTAACAAGTATTGGTGATAGCGCATTTTTGCGTTCTCGTTTTACATCGATCGTTTTTGAAAATAATACGACTATTGATACTTTACCAAATTTATGTTTTTCAGAAACAGCAATTGTCTCAATTGATTTACCAAGTAGTATTAAAACAATTGGTGATGAATGTTTTAAAAATATTTCTTCATTAAAAAATGTATATGTCGATGAAGAATCAAACCTTAAAAGTATTGGTAAAAATGCTTTTGTATCATGTTCATCGTTTGCCTTTTTTGGCAAAGAAAGCAAAAAAATAGATAGCAAGAAGACCATTTGCATTCCAAATACTTTAGAAACGATAGGCGAAGGAGCCTTTAAGTCATTAAAAGTTGAAGTTGTTGATTTTGAAAATGCTAGTTTACTTAACACTATAGAAAAATCCGCTTTTGAATCTTTAACTTCTTTAAATAGTATTTCTTTTCCTGTATCTTTGAAAAACATTGGTGAAAATGCCTTTGCATCATGTAGCAATTTAGAGTCAGTTACTTTTGAAAGTGGTACTTCATTATTAACTTTATATAATAATTCATTCTCAAAAACCAAATTTATCAATTCTTTTGGCACTGATAGAATCGTTTTAGCTAATTCTTTATATGCCTTAAGTGAGCAAGATAAAAATAATGATACATTCACTTTAGATTCATCAATTAAGTCTATTGCTAGTGGAGTTTTTAAAAATAGCACTTTTACAACTATCAATTTAAATGATGGATTAGAAAAGATTAATAATGAAGCTTTCTCAAATGCTACTAAATTAACTTCTATCGTTTTTCCAAGTTCTCTTAGAGTTATTGGTGATAATGCTTTTGAACGTTGTAATCAACTATCATCAATTTCTTTTAAAGATATAGATAATTCCTCTCTTGAAATAATTGGTAATTCATGCTTTGTAAATTCTCCAAGTTTTGAAAGCTTTATTTTACCAGATAGTGTTACTAGTATTGGTGCTTATGCTTTTTCAGTATCAGGTGTTAATAAAAGTTTAAAAACATTTACAATTTCTTCTAATTCAAAACTTGTTTATATAGGTGAAAATGCCTTCAATGCTCAAAGCAAACTTTTAGAAATTAACATTCCAAATAATGTTTTACAAATTAATAGTTCTACTTTTTTAAATTGTACATCTTTAAGTAAAGTAGATATTGATATTGAGAATTCATCATTAAATTCTATCGCTTCTAGAGCTTTTGAATATACTGCTATTAAATCGATAAACATCCCAAATAGTATTAAAGTTATTGAATCTACAGCCTTTAAAAACTGTAAGGACTTACAAACTATAAATTTTGGTCCTAATTCTTTTAAAGATTCTACGGACCCTACAATCCATTCAAATACTTTTGAAGGTTGCTCTTCTTTAGTTTCAATTGATTTATCGCCATTTATTAAAAAACTAGAATCAAAAGCATTTTTAAATGCAACATCGTTAGAAACAATAAACAGTGAAGCAAACGATGTATCAAATGATGCCTTTATTGGAACTGCTTTTTATAATAATAATCAAACAGGTATTATTGTTTATAATGGAATTTTAATTTCATATGCTGGTAATGCTGATGAAATTACTTTACCTGATTCTATTATTGGAATCAATCCAAATGCCTTTGAAGGAAGCAGTGTTAAAATCATTACTATTCCTGGTAATTTGACAAGAATTGATGATAATGCTTTTGCTAATTGTAAATATTTAAAAGAAGTTCGTTTTAGTGGCGAATCATTATTGACACATATTGGTGATAGTGCTTTTGAAAATTGTATATCATTAGAAAAAATTTCAATATCTGATGAAGTCATTAGCATTGGTAATCGTGCATTTTATAATTGTGTAGCTTTATCTTCTATTGATTTATCAAGTGATAAATTACAATCCATTGGTGAATATTCATTTGCAAATTGTAATTCTTTGAAAAATGTCACATTTAACAATACAATGGAAACAATTCCTTCATACGCTTTTTATCAAAATAATATTTCATCTTTGACTATTCCAAAAAATATTAAGGTAATTGGAGACTATGCCTTTTATAAAAATGGTTTAGCTGAAAACCCACTGATTGATCCTAGCATGTGGAACATTACACCTTCTTTTAAAAATATTATTTTTGAAGAAAATTCCGAATTGATGTCTATTGGCAAATATGCTTTTGCCTATAATCTATTTGAAGAAATTACCTTACCTAATAATTTAGGTCTTGTTTTAAATGAATATTGCTTTGCTTATAGTAATAAACTTATCTCATTTATGGTTGAAGTTGGTGTAACAATGAGTGAGGGAGTAATTTATGGTGCTAATCAAATTAAAGAAATAGAACTTCCAAGTAATGTCTTACTAGTATCATTATTTGGTGGGCAAATTACAATGGTTCCTTCAACTCTTGAAAAAATTATAATTTCAGATGGTTCAACTTCTATTCCTGATAATGCTTTTTCAGGATTTGGTATGGTTAATGAAATAATCATTCCTCATAGTGTTGTTAGCATTGGTGATTATGCTTTCTATGGATGTCGAGAAATTACATCAATAGACTTAACTTCTATAAACAAAATTGGAAATAATGCTTTTAATGGATGTGTTAAACTTGAAAACATTCAATTTGGTACTACATTTGAAGAAATCGGTGACAAAGCATTGTTTGCTACTAAATATTTAGATTCTATTACTGATGAATTTGTAATCGTTGACAATATATTAATTAAATATAATGGTGATGATGAAGTTGTAACATTACCTAGCAATGTTTATTGTGTGGCTGGTGGTGCTTTTTCTGGTAATCATAAAATTAAAAAATTAATTGCAAGTTCATCTTTAGTAAAGTTATGTGATGGTGCATTTGATTCATGTTATTATTTAGATAATATCGATTTAAGTGCTTGTAATTTTGTCGAAATTGAATTACAAATTTTCGATACTTTATCAACTAGTTTTACTGTCAATGTTAATAGTTCGTTTTACAATTATTATAAAGACAGTATTTATTGGTCATTATATGAAGATTATATAGTTAGATAGTAGGTGTTTATATGGATGATATTTTAAGTAGAACAAAGATTCACGAAAACGGTTTTTTATGTATTTTTCAATTTTTATTTTATGAACAAGCTAAAGATTTATCTTATAAAAAGCCAATTGAAGAAATTGTTAGTGATATTATGGGTGTTTCCTTTGACGATTGTGATGCATTTTTTAAAGCTATTATTTTTGAAACAATCAAAAATAGAAAGGAATATATTGAATTGATTAACACTAAATTAAATCGTTGGACTTTTTCACGTCTTAATCTTACAGATCAAGCGATATTATTATTGTTTTCTAGTGAATTGATTAATAAAAGAGCTCCGATTCAAGTTTGTATTGATGTCGCAGTAGACTTAGCTCATCGTTATTGCGATGATAAATCTTTTAAATATATTAATAAAGTATTAGATAGAATTGGTAAAGAAAATGCTTAGTGATGAATATATTAGTGTCAGTGAATTAAATATCTACATAAAATCTTATTTAGAAAATAACTATTTTCTTAATGATGTTTATGTCAAAGGAGAAATATCAAATTTCAAATTACATCAATCAGGAACATTATATTTTGCAATTAAAGATGAAAAGTCTTGTGTAAATGTTGTAATGTTTAAAAGTTACGCTATGAGATTGAAAGTGAATTTAAAAGATGGTGATTTGGTATTAATTCGGGGAAATATTAGTGTATATGAAGCTAAAGGAACGTATTCTATCAATGCCAAAGAATTAATCTATGATAGTAAAGGTATGCTTCTTGTTCAATTTGAACAATTAAAAGCTAAATTATTAAGTGAGGGCTTATTTTCAAATGATCATAAAAAACCTCTTCCATTATTTCCTAAATCAATTGGCTTGATTACAGCACCTTATGGTGCTGCTATACAAGATATGCAAAAAACGATAAAATCTAGATGGCCACTTGCACAAATTATCATATTTCCATGCTTAGTTCAAGGAAACGATGCTAGCAATGATATTGTGAAAAATATCAAATTAGCTGATGAATATGGCGTCGATGTCATTATTTGTGGTCGTGGTGGAGGTTCTATTGAAGATTTATGGCCTTTTAATGAAGAAAATGTCGCTTATGCATTTTATAATTGTAAGACCCCAATTATTTCTGCAGTAGGCCATGAAATCGATGTAACAATATCAGATTATGTTGCTGATGTAAGAGGCCTTACGCCAACTGATGGTGCAGTAAAAGCCACTCCTAATTTAATTGATGTTTTAAAACAGATTAAAAATTATTATGATAAGTTAAATGAATCAATAAATAATATTATCAAAAGCTTAAAAGTTAGTGTTGATCATTATAAGAATTCTTATGTATTATTAAATCCTAATAAGATTTATGAAAAATATCGATTTAAAGTTGATGATTTAGAAAATTCTTTAATGATGATTATGAAAGAACTAACTTATAATGAAAAGAGTTATATTTCTACTTTAAAGGAAGATTTAAATAAAAATATAAATCTTATTATTCAAAATAATCACAAGAAACTTTCATTAAACAGTGGTGCCTTAGATGCACTTAGCCCATTAAAAGTTTTAAAAAGAGGTTATGTTTTTGCAACAATTAATGAAAAAGTAATAAAAAGTATTGATGATGTAAATCTAAATGATGAATTAAATCTTGAATTGAGCAATGGAAGAATAATTAGTAAAGTTATTGCAAAGGAGAAATTATAATGGATATTAAGGAAATTAGTTTTGAAGAAGCTTTAGCAAAACTTGAAAATTCAGTAAATAAACTATCAAGTGGTGAAGTAAAACTTGATGAAGCGTTTTCTTTATTTGAAGAAGGAATTAAATATGCTAAAATTTGTGAAGAAAAATTAACTAACGTTGAAGAAAAAGTTGCTAAAATTATTAAAAACGGTAAAGAAGAAGATTTTAAAGTAGAAGAGTAATAATGAATATTAAAGAAATTAAAAATGATCATTTTTTAAAACAACTTAATAATAAAGAAATGAACGAACTTGCAAAAGATATTCGTTGTTTTCTTGTTGATAATATTTCTAAAACAGGCGGTCATCTATCTTCAAATCTTGGCGATGTCGAACTTATATTAATGTTACATAAGATATTTGATTTTGATAATGATAAGATTTTGTTTGATGTTGGACATCAAGCATATACCCATAAAATATTAACTGGTAGAGCTAATCAATTTGATACTTTAAGGCAAATTGATGGTTTATCTGGTTTTTTATCTAGTAGTGAAAGTAAATATGATATATTTGAGTCTGGTCATTCTTCTACATCAATATCTACAGCCATGGGAATGGCGACTGCAAGAGATGCAAATAATGAAAACTATCAAATAATTTGTGTGATAGGAGATGCCTCAATTGCAAATGGCATTGCTTTTGAAGCATTAAATAATTTATTGGAAAATAATCATAAGATTATTATTATCTTAAATGATAATAATATGTCTATTAATCGTTCAGTAGGTGCAATGAATAAATCTTTAGGCAAAATTAGAACATCCAAGGTTTATTCTAATTTTAAAGATTGGTTTTTAAAAGTTTTTAAGAATCATCCTAAGTTTGTAGATTTCGTTGTTCGTTTCATGCATAGATTAGCTTTAATAATTAGATCTGATAATTTATTTGATAATTTTGAAATTTCATATCTTGGAGCTATCGATGGACACAATGTTAAAAAATTAGAAAAAGCTTTGAAAAAGGCAAAAGATTATAAATCTTCGATTTTAGTTCATGTAAGAACTAAAAAAGGCTATGGCTATAAATTTTCTGAAAACGATGTTGTTGGAAAATACCATGGAGTATCAAAGTTTAATAAGGATAGTGGAGAGATTATCAATACATTAAAAAATGATGAAACAACGTTTACTAATGAAGTTGCAAACTATATGTATGAAAAGTTAAAAAATGATAAGAATTCTTATTTAATCTCATCAGCTATGGTTTATAATACTTCATTAACAAAATGTTTTAATGATTTTAAAAACCAATGTGTTGATGTTGGCATTTCTGAAGAACATGCTGTTTGTTTTGCCAATGGCTTAGCACTTAATAATAAATATCCATTCGTTTCTTTTTATTCTACATTTATGCAAAGAGGATACGATGAAATTGTTCATGATGTTTGTAGAATTAATTCAAATATGACTTTTTTAGTTGATCGTGCTGGTATTGTTGGTGAGGATGGTAAAACTCATCAGGGAGTTTTTGATGTTTCATTTTTATATCCTTTGGAAAATTCAATTATTGCCTGTCCAACTAATCCTTCAAATTTAAAAGGAATTTTAAAATGTTTTGAGACGATTAAAGGCCCAAAATTTGTTCGATATCAAAAGATGGTTTGTAAGAAAAATGATGATATATGTGATGTTTCATTTGCAAAATTTATCATTGAATTATTCGATGTTAAAAATCCAGTTTCAATAATTGTGGTGGGACATTCACTAGAAATAATTAAAGAAATGATTATTAAAAATAATCTACCTTTTAATTTAATAAATCCTATTTTTTTAAAACCACTTGATTGTGAAACATTAAATATGATTATAAACACTAAAATTTATGTTTACGATAATACATCCGTATTCGATGGATTTACAAGTGCTATAATGGATTATTATAGTAGATATAATAAAATTATTAAGCATTATTGTTTACCAAATAAATACATCAAACATGGTAAATATCAAGATGTTTTAAAGTATTTAAAATTAGATGAAGAAACGGTTTTAAACGATATTATTAGTGATTATGGAAAAGAATAGATTAGATGTTTTTTTAGTTGAAAATAGTTATGCTCCTTCAAGGAGTAAAGCCTTAGAACTTATTAAATCACAAAAAGTTATGGTTAATAAAAAAATTATTATTAAGCCTTCTTTTTTAGTTTCTATAAGTGACGAAATAATAATTTTACAAAGCGATGTTTTAAAATATGTTTCTCGAGGAGGCTTAAAGCTTGAAAGAGCAATCAATATGTTTGATATTAATATGAATGATTATATTATATTAGATATTGGTGCATCAACTGGTGGTTTTAGTGATTGTTGTTTAAAACATAATGCTAAAAAAGTTTATAGTTTAGATGTTGGAAGTAATCAATTATCTGATGAGTTAAGAAATAATGCTAAAATAGTATGTCTTGAAAACACTAATTTTAAAGATGTTAATAAAGATATAATAAAAGATCCTATAGATTTATATGTTTGTGATGTTTCATTTATTTCCATACGAACTATTTTAAAAACTTTAAAGAATTTTGATGGTAATTTCACTATAATAATATTATTCAAACCGCAATTTGAGGTTGGAAAAAGTAAATTAAATAGTAAAGGTGTTGTAAAAAATAAAAAGTTTTTGATCGAAGCATTAACGCAATTTGATTGTTTTTTAAAAAGTGAGAAAATTGGAGTTATCAACATGACTTATTCTCCTATTGTTGGCTTTAAAGAGGGAAATATTGAATTTTTATTTTATTTGAAAAATAATCAAGTAGGGATTAATGTAGATTATAATAAAATTGTAAATGAAGCAGAAAATGTATTGAAGGTGAAAACATGTTAAAACAATTAACGATAAAAAACTTAGCTATAATAGATGATATAACTATTGATTTTGATTATGGATTTAATGTTATGACTGGTGAAACTGGTGCTGGTAAATCCATTATTATCGATGCCATCAATCTTGTTTTTGGGGCAAGAGCAAGTAGTGATTTAATAGCTTATGGCAAAGATAGCGCTTATATTTCTGCTGCCTTATATTTAAACGAAGAAATAGCTAAAAAAATCTTAGAGGAATTTAATATCGATGTTTTTGATGAATTTATTATTACTAGAGTAATATCTCCTTTAAAAAGTGTCATAAAAATTAACGGGATGATAGTTCCACTTTATGTCGTTAATCAAATTAGTAATTTATTGATAGATATCTCTTCACAAAATGAAAGTCAATTTTTATTTAATCAAAAAAATCATTTAAGATTATTAGATAAATTTATTTTCTCACATGAAGGTGATTTCTTAGCAAAATATCGTAAACTTTATCAAGAATATTTAAATGTAAAAAATCAATATGATGAACTAATGTCTTTATCTATAAGTGAAGATGAACTTGAATTTCTAAAATATAAATATAATGAACTTAAAGATTACAATTATACTTTAGAAGATGAAAATAATATCTTTTTGGAATATAAAAATTTAAATTCATATAGTCAAAATGTGGCTGCTTTTGATGAAATAATTGATCTTTTTGAAAATGATAATTATGGTGTTAATTCCTCATTATATAAAATGATAAAACAATTAAATAAATTATCAGCGAATAGTAAGATTAATGAATACTATGAAAAATTTAATTCATTATATTTAGATTTATACGATTTAACGCAAGATTTTAAAAATTCTTTTTCATCATCGACAATTGATTTATCTTCACTAGATAAATTATCAAATGAAATAACTAAAATTAATCGTTTGAAAAGAAAGTATAATGTAGATAATCTTTTAGCCTATAAAAATAAATTATATGAGCAAATTGAAAGTGCGACAAATAAAGAAATCCAGTTATCTAAATTAGAAAAAAAACGTGATGAATTATATAATGAAGCATTAAAAGAGGCACATAATATTAGCAATATTCGTAAAAAATATTCCTCTATATTATCTTTAAATGTCTCAAAAGAGTTATCTGACTTATATTTACCTGATGCTTCTTTTTCTATCAATTTTGAACTTAAAGATACATTGAATCAAGATGGCATCGATTTAGTATCATTTTATCTTTCGACAAACAAAGGTGTTCCTTTAATGCCATTAAATAAAGTGGCTTCTGGTGGAGAAGTTAGTCGTATAATGCTTGGATTAAAAAGCGTATTTACGACCTTATCTAATATCGATATAATAATTTTTGATGAAATAGATACAGGTGTTTCTGGTAAAGTTGCTTTTGCAATGGGCCAAAAAATGGCAAAAATTGCTAAAAATTCTCAAGTTTTGGCAATTACTCATTTACCACAAGTTGCTGCTTTAAGCGATAATCATTTTTATATCTATAAAGAAAGTAATAATAATCATACAAATACTATTGTAAAACAGTTAGATATTGAAGAAAAAACTAAAGAAGTTGCAAGACTACTATCTGGTAATCAAATGTCTGATAGTTTTATAAATGCTGCTAAAGAGTTAATTTCTTCCAAATAATTTATGAATATTATATAAAAATTTCCTGCTTAATAATAAAAGTAGGAGGTAAATTATGAAAGCATTAATAATTTCTATTATTTTGTCATTAATGAATTCATTTACTGATATTTCAAAACAAGTAATATCATTAATACCAGGTGGAGAAAATATTGGCGTGGAAATAAGAGCTAATGGCGTTGTAGTTATTGGCGGCTATGATGTATATAATGAATCAATAAAATATAATCCTTGTAAAGATAGTGATATTAAAAAGGGAGATTTAATATATCAAGTTAACAATGAAGATATAAATAATATTCAAGAATTATTAAATATCATTGAAAGATATCAAAATGATAGAAAAGTAACTCTATCTATTTTAAGAAATAATAATCCTATTAAAAAAGAATTAAAACTCATAAAAATGCAAAATGTTCCAACATTTAAAACTGGTCTTTTAGTAAAAGAAAGATTATTAGGTATAGGAACGATAACATTTTATGATCCTGAAAGTAAAATATATGGTGCTTTAGGCCATAAATTAGTCGATAATGATTTTTCTTCGATTGCTGATATAAATTCTGGAACAATATTTGAAAGTAAAGTTACATCTATTCATAAATCATCGATTGGAAATGTTGGTGAACTAATAGCTAGCATTGATGAAGATAATGTCTTAGGTGATGTATTTGCAAATACTGAATATGGAATATTTGGATATTATGATTATTCACCAGATAAGGATGCTTTAGAAATTGCACGTCATGATGAAGTAAAACTAGGTAAAGCAACTATTTTTACTACGTTACATGATAATATTGTTGAGCAATACGATATAGAAATTACTTCATTAATGAAACAAGATACATTATCAACTAAAGGAATTTCTTTTAAAATAATTGATAAAGAATTACTTAAAGAAACAGGTGGAATAGTTCAAGGAATGAGTGGTTCACCGATAATTCAAAATGAAAAAATTGTCGGAGCTGTTACTCATGTTTTAGTAGATTCTGTCAAAAAAGGGTATGGAATTTATATAGATTTCATGATGGAAGCAGCAAAAATGGGATAAATAATTCCTCTTTGTAAAAAAAATATCAAATAATGGCATTTATTTGCATATATTGTAATAAATGCTTTTTATTTTTTAACATATATTTTTATACTTTATATAGGAGGAAAAATTAATGAGCGATTTTAAAGTAGTTATAGTAGATAATAGCATTGAAGACATTAGATTGTTTGAAAGAGTATTTGATTTTGATTCTAAGTTTTATGTTTTTAAAAAATTTACTAGCGCCATTTCTTTTTTTGACTTTATGGAAAATAATAGATTATCAATTGATTTACTTATAATTGATATATTTATGAAAGATTATATTCCATTAGCTTTATTTAAAAAAATAGACCAATTTAGTCAAAGAATAAATAAAGTATTTTGCACTGGTAAATTTTGCAGTGATGAATTATATAAATTGATGGGTAATTATCACGTGTCAGAATTTTTTATAAAACCTTTAAATGAAAGTTTATTTAAAACATGCATAAAGGATTATTCAAACTTTTATAGCAATGATATTATTTCATTAAACAATCAATATATGCCGATTGACAAATCGATATTAGAACATGAAATTGCTAGTATTTTACATGATGTTGGTATTCCAGCACATATTAAGGGCTATACTTTTTTAAAAGAAGCGATAATAAAAGTATATAATGATCAAAATTATTTAGGACAAATAACAAAATTATTATATCCAGATATTGCTAATATGTTTGCTTCCTCATCATCAAGGGTTGAAAGAGCAATAAGACACGCAATTGAAGTGGCTTGGAATAGAGGAAACATCGATTATATTGATAATATCTTTGGTTATACGATTAGCGCTGATAAAGCAAAACCAACAAATTCAGAATTTATTGCTATGATAGCTGACAAATTATTGATGGAACACAAAATTAGAAAATATAATTATAATTTAGCAACACATTAAAAAAAATGAAGATTATTCTTCATTTTTTGCTTTATTTAATTCTTTTAAATTCCTTTCTTCTTCATCATTTTCTTTAAATTTTAGATAAATATTTAACGAAAGAAGAGCAATCATTAATACAGTTAAAATCGAAAATAAAACTATAAAAAGTGTTACTACATTTTGAAAATTAGGCATGAATTTAATTATATTAACTTGAATTGATTCCTCTTTTGATAGCAACAATGTGAAGATGAAAAATGGAATAATTAAAACAATTGCTAAAATGTTGAAAATAATACTTTTTATTTTTGTATCATCAGTAGCAGAAAGACCTGTAGCGATGATTAGAAGTCCTGGAATTAATGAAAATAGCACAACTTCAATAAGCCATAAAGAAGATACTTTTATCTTTAAATCTATTAATAATAACCAAGTCAAAGATAATACAGTAATTAATGCACCAATAGATAATGCTGCATATAAACGAATATTTTTAATTTTTTCCATAATAATGCCTCCAGACGACTTTATTATAATAAATATAATAAAAATATTCAATCCATTTTAATTAAATATGATTATTTTCTTTTTTAATAAAAAGAAAATGTTTTTATTTTATGCATAATATGATAAAATAAATAAAAGTTGAAAGGATAGTAATTTTTTTACTTGGTGATTTAAATATGCTAAATTGGTTAAAATTTACTTTTTGTAGTTTTGCAACAAATAAACTTGCTAAAGAAGGAGCTAAAAGATCATTTTGGAATGTCATTTTTGCCTTGTTTTGTCTATGGATTTTATTGACAGCTTTTTTCTCAATTGGTTTTAATTATTCATTTAATATTCATTATAATAATGCTAGTGATTTCAAAGAAATGTCTTATAATCTTTTTAGCAATGAAAATGTTAATGAAAGAATTAATCTATCAGTTAATATTAAAGATGATGACACAAAATCAATTGTTGCCTATTATGGCTATGATAAGACTAATAAAGTGCATATTGACACATATAATAATGAAGCAGATAAGGCTAAATATAAAGATGTCTATAATTATGATGTAATTATCGATACTAGGGATACTGAAAAATTATGGGTTAATTTTGAAGTAATTATGAAAAATACATCCGATCCAGATGATGTACTTACTTATGAAGAATACTTAGAAGTTGATAATAAAAAAGATTATCAAGGGACATTAACTCCAAGTAATGAAATAATAGATATTTCTACATTTACGACAGAACAATTCACACAATTTGAAAAATTTATTACAGATGAATTTATTGAAGATGCCACTGATACATTAAAAGAAACATGGAAAAATATTTCTGAAATGGATAAAAATTCTCTTGAATATAAAAACAATTTATATGAATTTTATATTAAGGTTTATTATAACATTTCATTGTGTCCAAATTTATCTTATTATTATCAATATACATTCACATCTTATGATCAAGAAACAGGAGAATATAATTATAATAATTTCTTATTAATTACTGATGTATATTCAATAATTTCATTTACTAATGATAAAGGCATCGTAGTAATGTATGCTGGTTTATATGACTCATTAGATGACAATTTTTCATTGTTTGACACTCATAGTTCTTCTTTAAAAGCTATTGAAAATAACGTGGATTATTTATATGCAATCTTATATGATTCTGCCTCAGCTAGTAGAACATTAAACTTACTTATAAATATCATTACATATATACCAAAATTTATTATTGTAATGGCAATATTAGCATTATTTATTTATTGTTTGTTTAAAATCAAAAAAGATATTCCTGATGAAAAATATCTTGGTTGCTTCAAAATCGTTTCTTCTTTCTTAATTGTTACTTCTGCTCTTAGTGGTATCATTGCGATGATTTTATCATTTATTACCTCAGGTGTTGTTGCAGTAAGCGTAGGAATTTGGAGCTTTATCGGTATTTTATCTATTAGAACATTTATCTATGCAATAGTTGAAATAATAAAAGCACACAAACAAGCTCTTAAAATTGCTAGTAATTATGATGAACAAGTTATCGACGTTGATAAAGAAAATGAAGATAAGGTTGATTTATCAAAGGTTGATACTGGTACAAGAATTATTAAAAATGATAAAGTTTCATCTGATGATGATGAAAAAATGGAATTTATGTAATAAGAAGTATAAGCTGATTTGGTTTTAATAACCAAGTCAGTTTTTTTATAGTATTTTTTTATTATTTTTTTCATATATTAAAATGTGATAAAAATGGTTCATCAAAATATTAAAAAAAAAGTTAATTATTATAAATTGTTTATATATTTTATAAT
The DNA here is from genome assembly GCA_022767485.1 of Erysipelotrichaceae bacterium. GTDB lineage: Bacteria > Bacillota_I > Bacilli_A > RFN20 > CAG-631 > CAKPXW01. Next base: position 11,971 of record JALEMY010000089.1, on the reverse strand, counting down.
GTTTGTGATAATAGCTAAATTATCTTATATACAAATAATTAATTATCAAGATATAAATAATAAAGCTAATCAATCTTGGGATCGTAGTTTTCCCTTACAACCCTCAAGAGGAATAATATACGATACAAATTTAAATGAGATTGCTACTAATCTTCCAAGTATGTCTATATACGTTATTCCCTCACAAGTAAAAGATTTAAATTCACTAGCAAACACTTTAGCAAATGTTTTAAATGTATCATCATCCAAAATATATAATAAAATCAATAAGAAAACATCGATAGTAAAAATTTTCCCAGAAGGAAAAAATATTGATAATATTATAGCTAAAAAGATTAGTGAAATGAGACTTGAAGGGGTATATTTAGTATATGATAATAAAAGATATTATCCATACAATGAACTACTTGCTCATAGTATTGGTTTTGTAGGCATTGATAATCAAGGGTTAGCAGGAATTGAAAGTAAATATGATGATTTATTAAAAGGTAATGAAGGTCAATTAAATTATAAACTCGATGCTAAAGGTCGTTTGTTAAATGGTTATAGTAGTGATATTATTTCCCCAATTAATGGATTTAATATACAATTAACAATTGATTTAAAAATCCAACAAATATTAGAAAGAGAACTTAAAAATGCCTTTTTAAAATATGAAGCTGAAAGTATTTTTGCTATCGCAATGGATCCAAATAATGGTGAAATATTAGCGATAAGTTCATATCCATCGTTTAATTTAAATGATTATAAATCATATGATCAAGAAATATATAATAGGAATCTTCCTATCTGGAAATCATATGAACCAGGTTCAACATTTAAAGTCTTTTCGTATGCTGCAGGACTTGAAGAAAAAGCTTTCGATATGTTTAAAGATAAATATTATGATGATGGAACTGAAATTGTTGATGGTTTTACTATTAAATCGTGGAAAAAAGGTGGCCATGGTTTGCAAACATTCTTAGAAGTATTAGAGAATTCTTCAAATCCTGGATTTGTAGAAATCAGTAGAAGACTTGGAAAAGATACACTATACGATTATGTTAAAAAGTTTGGATTTAGCAAAAAAACAAATGTTGATTTAATAGGAGAATCAAGTGGCATTTTCTTTAAAAAAGAAAATTATAACAATCTAGAAAATGCGACAACTTCCTTTGGACAGGGCATATCTGTAACACAAATACAAATGGTTCGTGCTTTTTCAAGTGTTATTAATGGAGGCAAACTTTTTAAACCAAAAATCACAAAAGCAATTTTAATGCCAAATAGCAATGAAATAATTTATCAAATTCCTACTATAGTCGATAATGAAAATGTGATATCTAAAAAAACAAGTGAACTGATGCGTTATGCTTTAGAAAGCGTAGTTGCTAAAGGTTCTGGAAGGAAAGCATATATTGAAAATTATCGAGTAGGTGGTAAGACAGGAACTGCACAAATAGCAGAAAATGGCGTGTATTTGCAAGGGCAATACATCTTATCTTTTATTGCTGCTTTACCAATGAGTAACCCTGAAATTGTTGTTTACATTTGTATGGAAAAACCACATTCTTTAATTCAATATGGTGGAACGATTGTTGGACCAATTATGAAAAATGTATTATTAGATATAATTTCTTATAAAAATATTAGTAGACAAGATAATGAATTAAGTTTTGAATATACTTGGATGGATATTAAAAATTACCCGGTTGATAATTATATAAACATGTCAATTAAAGATGTAAAATCTAAACACTTTAAATTTGTAATATTAGGAGATGGTGATAAAGTTATTTCTCAATTACCTAAAGCAAATGAAATAATCGAAGAAGGAAAAGAAGTTATTTTATTCACATGATTAATTTAGATAATGATCCATTGAAAAGATATTTTTTATCTTTCAATTATATATACATGAATTATGATAAGATTTTGACAATTGCAATAACAGGAAGTTGTGGAAAAACATCGACAACCCTTTATATTTATCATTTTTTAAAAAAGAAAAATATGAATGTTTGTTATGTAGGAACCCATAAAATATTATACAATGATGAAGAAATAACAACAAAAAATACGACATTAGAAATAGATAAATTAACATATTACTTTAAAAAATATAATATTTTTCCTAAAATTATAGTAATGGAAGTTTCATCTCATGGCATAAATCAAGCACGAATTAATAATTTTAAATTTGATTATATAGGTCTTAGTAATTTAGGACATGAACATTTAGATTTTCATTTGAATGTTGCAAATTACCATCAAGTAAAAAAAGCCTTTATATTATCAAGTATTTATGCTAAAAAAATATTTGTTCCTATAAGTTATAAAAAAATGATAAAGGGTAAAAAAATTCACTACTATAAGGTAATTGAAAAATATTTTACGTCTTTTGAGTGTTTAAAATATGATTACCAAAATTTATTTCTAGCATTTATAATATTAAAAAGTTTAAAATTTAGAAAAAAAGATATTTTATCAACATTAAAAACGATTCATTTAAATAATGGTCGTGGAGAAATAATTAAGCACAATAATAGAAAAATAATTATAGACTATGCTCATCACGTGGAATCATTTGATACGATTTTAAATGATAGTAATTACAATAAAGTAGTTATTTTTGGTTGTGGTGGCAATAGAGATGTAAGTAAAAGGCCTATAATGGGTAAAATCGCCTTAAAATACTGTAAATATGTCATTGTTACCAAAGATAATTCAAGGAATGAAGATATAAATAAAATAATACAAGATATTACTTTAAACGATCCTAGATTTATAGTTATTTTAAATCGAGGTGAAGCAATAAAATATGCGATTGATAACTTTAAAGATTTGGATATTTATATATTAGGAAAAGCAGATGAGAATTATATTGAAGAAAATAAGACAATGATTCCTTTTAATGATAAAAACTTCGTTTTAGAGTATATTTATAATAATAAGTATTAAATTTATCATTATTATAAAAATATGTACATAAAATAAAAAGAGATGGTTAGATGAATGATTATATTAAAATGGTTTTATGTTTAATATCTAGTTTTCTTTTATCTTTATTTAATTGCAAAATACATTTAAAAAAACTCAATTTAAAACCTAAAGATCAAAGCGAAGTTATTGTATTAAAACCGCATCACAAATTTGTAAGTTGTGGTGGAATCGATTTTATTTTATCAACAATTATTGTGTTTTTGCTTTTTAATTTACCTAATTTGAAACATAAAAATATTGCAATTCTATTATTTATTTCAATATATTTTGCCTTAATTGGTTTAATAGACGATTTAATTAAAATAAAAGCAAAAGATCATAATGGATTAAGTGCTACTTTAAGAATCATTTTAGAAATTATAGGTACTTTGATATTTTGTAATTTTACAACCATTGAATTTATAAAGTTTATTAATATAAATAATACTTATATTTACATTGGAAGTTTTGCTTTTATTTATGCAATTTTATGTGTAGTTGGTACTTGTAATTCTATAAATTTAACAGCTGGATTAGATGGACTTGTAACAATTACATATATACTAGCTATAACACCATTTTTATATATATCATTATCACAAGGTAATTATATTATTTCAATATTTATCGTATCATTACTAGGGTCTTTACTTGCATATTTATGCTTTAATTTTAATCCAAGCAAATTGATAATGGGTGATGTAGGTTCTTTATCACTTGGGGCAATTCTTGCATGCATTGCAATTTTATTAAACAAAGAACTTTTGCTTTTAATTTCTTGTGGAATATACATAATTGAAGCTTTATCAGTAATTCTTCAAGTTTCATATTTTAAAATAAGCAAAGGAAAGAGAATTTTTAAAATGACACCTATTCATTATCATTTTATTAAAAAGGGAATGAAAGAAAGTAATGTCGTATTATTGTTTACAATATTTGCTATAGTATTATCAATCATTGCATCAATATTAGGAGTGTTAATATGAAGTTTTTATTACTAGGAAAAGGAAAGAGCATTGAAAGCATTAAAAAATATTTAAAATCGAAAAAATGCCAGTATATACAGGCTGTTTTTGACTTTGAATATAAAAAGAAATATTCGTTAATTGATGAGGAGTTATTAAATCTTAAAGATATAGATTTTGCAATTAAAAGTCCAGGTATTAAAGAAACAAATAAATTATATTTAAAATTAGCTCTTAATTTTACTTTTATAAGTGAACTTGATTTGTTAAATATTTTTAATGAAAAAGTTAAATGTATTGTAATAACTGGAAGCAATGGCAAGACAACATTTGTATCAATGTTAACCTATCTATTAAAAAAATCAAAAATAAAAGCTATTTGTTGTGGTAATTCCTTTTTACCAATTACACATTATTATAAAAAATTTGATAAGTTAGATTATTTAATTGTCGAACAATCATCTTTTCAACTTCATGATTTAAAAATGTTTAAACCCTATATTTCATTAATATTAAATCTACAAAATAATCATTTAGATAGTTCATATTCTTTAAAGTCATATTTTGAAAATAAAAAGAATATTTACAAATATCAAAATAAAGAATGCTATTTTATATATGATAGTAATATGAATTTGTCTATTGATACAAATGCAACAATAATCGATTTATTAACATATCCTAATATTGATAAAATAAATGATAATTTAAAAAAGTATCATTGCAATTTCAATTATATTTATACGATAGTAAAATTATTAAATATTAATGAAAATAATATTTTGTATCTAAACAATTTTAAACCTTTAAAGTATCGTGAACAGTTAATATATAATAACAAAAATATTAAAATTATAAACGATTCAAAATCAACATCTGTCGATGCTACTTTATTTGCTCTTTCACATATTGATAACTTAAAAAACACAATATTGATTATTGGTGGTAAAGATAAAAACTTATCTTTAGCAAGATTAAATGAAATAAAAATTAAATATATAATTTGTTATGGTAAGTTAAACGATAGGGCATGTAAGGAAATTAAAAATGTATTACTTGCAAATAATTTAAAAGAAGCATTTTTAATTGCTTATAATATAACACTTGCTAATAAAACGATATTATTCTCTCCTGCTACATCAAGTTTTGACCAATACAAATCATTTGAGCAAAGAGGTCAACATTTTAATAAATTGGTGAAAAAATATGTTAAAGAAAATAATAAATAATAAACAATATAATTTGATAATTTTAACATTAATTTATGTCATAACATTTATTGGATTATATATGGTATATTCTTCAAGTTCCATATGGGCTAAGTTTTATTATAATGATGAATTTTATTATTTTAAAAGACAAGCTATTTTTATATTAATTGGAACTGTTTTACTTTATTTCTTTTCCAAAGTTAAATTATCATTTTTAAGAAAAAAAGCGCTTATGATATTACTAATTGGCATAATATCTTTAATATTAGTTATTATTCCTTTTCTTGGAAGTCAAATTAATGGATCGAGAAGTTGGTTTAAAATTGGCCCCTTTTTATTTCAACCAGCAGAATTTTTCAAAATTATAATGGTATTATATATGGCTGATAGATTGGATAAATATTTTAATATAACAAAATACTTTTTTAAAACTATTTTAGTATTATTAATTCCATGTATTATCGGATTTATTTTAATTATGCTACAACCAGATTTTGGAACTGCTATAGTAATGTTTTCTTCGATTATTATGATGTGTTTTATCAGTAAAAACAAATTTAAAAATTACTTGTTTTTGTTAAGTTTTGCGATAATCGCTTTTATTGTTTTAATTATCATTAGTCCATATAGAAGTGATAGAATACAATCGTTTATCAACCCTTTTAGCGATCCTTTAGGCAGTGGATTTCAAACCATTCAATCATTATATGCTATTGCTCCAGGTGGACTAATAGGAAAAGGAATAGATGCGTCTTATCAAAAATATTTTTATTTGCCTGAACCACAAACGGATTTCATTTTCGCTATTTTTGCTGAAGATTTTGGTTTTATTGGTTGTTTAATATTGATTATATTATATACTTTATTAGCTTTTTTTATCATTAAAAAAGCAATAAATGAAAAGAGTAATTATAAATGTTTTTTAGATATTGGTGTTTTGTCTTTGATAATGATTCAAGTATGCATAAATTTGTGTGTAGTAGTAGGGGTAATTCCCGTAACTGGAATTACTTTGCCTTTTATGAGTTATGGTGGAAGTAGTATTACTATGCTTTTATCATCGATTGGACTTTTAATTAATAGGAGCGATGAAATTAATGAATATAATAATGTCAGGTAGTGGAAGTGGTGGACACATTTATCCTTGTATCGCACTTTATAATGAATTAATAAAGGATAATCAAATAATCATCATCATTTTTAAAAAAATCGATAAAGATATTTATGATTTAAACCATATTCCATATATATTTGTTGATGATAATGATTCATCTATAAAAAAACTTAAAAAAATAAATCAAATTTATATGAAATATAAAATTGATAAATCAATAACTTTTGGCGGAAAAAACTCTATATTTATCGCATTAATATCAAAAAAATATGCTGTTGATCATTTTATTTTCGAGCAAAATGCTATAATTGGTAAAGCCAATAAAATAAATTATTTATTTTGTAAAAAAATATTTACAACATATAAATTGAATTTGAAAAAAGAAATCTATGTATTTAATCCTAATACATATAATATAAACAAAATCGCGGAAAGAAAAATATTTGATAATAAAAAAATCACTTTGCTTTTTACTATGGGTTCACAAGGTTCAAGTAGTGTTTCTAAAGTTATTGAAGATTTTATTCTCAATGATAAAAACTATAATATCATATATGTAACAGGTAAAAATGTTAAGACTACGATAAATAAAAATAATGTTAAAGTTTTTTCATATTATAATCCATTAACAGAACTAATAAAACAAGCAGATATAATAATTTCAAGAGGTGGAGCTTCAACTATTAGTGAAATCATTGCATTAAAAAAAGTTGCTATATTTATTCCAAGTCCATATGTTGCTAATAATCATCAATTTAAAAATGTTAATTATTATTATAAGAAGAACTGTTGTGAAATGATTTTAGAAAAAGAATTAACTTATTCATTATTGGCAAGCAAAATCAGAAATTTAACTCATAATAAAGAAAAATATTATAGTATGGTTAATAATATTGAAAAGATAGAAATTAAAAATAATTTTAATATTATAAAGGATGAACTTTTTAAATGATTTATTTAAGAAATGTTTCTTTTAAAGAATTAAATAGCTTGCATGTAGATACTTTAATAAAACATTTTTTTGTTGTTAATAATGTTAATGATATATACGTTTTACTCTACCTTTTTAAATATTTTAATATCGATTATTATATACTTGGTAATGCAAGTAAAATATTATTTTGTAAAGAGGTCATTTATAAGCCCATAATCTATAATAATTTATGCTTTGAAGAAATTATCTATTTAAATGATAAAGTATTAGTATCCTCTGCAACTAGTATTCAAAAAGTGATAATATCATTGAGTAAATTAGATTATGGTGGTTTTGAAACTTTATATGCAATTCCTGGAAATATAGGTGGATGTTGCTATATGAATGCTGGTGATAATAATGTATCAATTTCTAAGTTTATAGAAGGAATATATATTTTAGATGAGCATTTAAATTTAAAATATTTAGATAATAAAATGTGTGAATTTTCTTATAGAAATTCGCTTTTTAAAAGAAATAATTATTATATTTTATATGCTTTATTAAAATATAAAAAATCTGATAAAAACACAATATTAAATAATATCAAGAATGCTCTAATATATCGCTATAAAGTTCAAGAAATCAATAAGTATACTTGTGGTTCCTTGTTTAAAAATACTAATGATTATAAAGCATATGAATTATTAAAAAAAATCAATGCTAATAATATTACTTATAATGGTGCCCACATGTCAAATAAACATTTAAATTTTTTAATTAATGATGGTTATGCAAAAGGAAAAGACATAATAAATTTGATAAACGATATTAAAAAAACTATCTATAAAAATTATCATATATCATTGGAACTAGAATTGAATCTTTTTAAATAAATTTAAAAAAACAAAAAATCATATGGAAATGTCTTTTTTATATTGTTATAATAAAAAAGAGGTTTTTTATATGGAAAAGAATTATTTTGCTGCAATTGAATTAGGTTATATCTATAATATCGCTCTTGTTATTTCATATCATAATAACCAATTTGATGTTGTTGCTTCAAGCATCATTAAATCTTTTGGATATAAAGATGGCGTCATTACTGATGAGGATGCTTTTTTAAAAGCGATTGAAAATATTAAAAATGACATATACGAAAAATATTTTATTAAGCTTGACGAAGTGATTTTAGTTTTACCAAATAATAATCATAAAATATATAGTGCAACTTTTGGAAGCAATATTTTAACAGAAATGCAAATTATTGGTAAAAAACAAATCGATGCAATTCGCCAAAAAATTCGCATGGTTGAACTTCGAAATGATGAATTATTAGTTGATGAATTACCAACGCAATATGTTTTAGATCAAGATCGTATCTTAAGAAGTGAGCCAATAAATTATAGTTCTAGCGTATTAAATATTAAAAGTAATATCCATACTTTACCTAAAACAATTGTTGAAAGTATCGTTTCCTCACTTGAAAAAAATGATTTAAAAGTTATTGGTAAGTTTATAAATTGTAGCTGTGGTGTCAATGCTTTAATAAATGATTTTGAACTAGAAAACGATACTATTTGTATTCAAATTCTTCAAGATGTCACAACGATATGTTGCTATAAAAAAAGCTATTTAATACGTTCATTAAAAGTTGATTTTGGCGTTGCTAATTTGATTGATGCATTAAAAAAATCACTTGAAATTGACGATGATGAAGCTTTAATGTTATTTGAAAAATATTTTGTATGCGACGTTGATTATGCTTCAGATATCATCTTTGATACAAATAATCATCTTTCTGAAAAAAGAATAAGTGGTATCTTATTAAATGAACTTTCAAATGGAATTTCTTTAATTTTAAAATCATGTGAGAAACTTGAAAATGATTGTCAATTATCTTCTGATTGCGTTTATTTATTATTAGGTTGGTTAAATGATTATGATTATTTTGTCGATGAATTTTCTAAATTTTGCAATCGTAATTTAATTGAAAAAACATTAGATAAAATTGGTATTGATTCACAAATGTTATTAAATTGTTTTGGAGCAATTACGCTATATATTCAAAGAAATAAAGAAGAGATATTAAAAAGTCTTGAAAGTGACGATGATTTAGATTTATCATCATCAAATATAAACACTATAAATAAAAAAGAAATTGATAATACAAGAAGTATCTCGCGAAAATTTAATGATTTTTTTGATGATTAGGAGGATTACATATGGATAATTTTGATGGTTTTGATAGTGCATGTAAGATTAAAATTATTGGAGTTGGTGGCGCTGGGAATAATGCTGTTAATTGTATGTTTGAACAACAAATTATTGGCTGTGAATTTTATGTTTTAAACACTGATGCGCAAATTCTTGGATGTTCTAAAGTAGAAAATAAATTAGTTTTAGGAAAAGGATTAACAAAAGGCTTAGGTGCTGGAGCTAATCCTGAAATTGGTGAAAAAGCAGCTATTGCTTCAGAAAATGAAATACGAGAAATAGTTAAAGGCGCTGATATGGTTTTTATCGCTGCTGGAATGGGTGGAGGAACTGGAACAGGGGCTGCTCCTGTAGTAGCACGTATTGCAAAAGAAGAGGATTGTTTGGTTGTAGGTATTGTCACAAGACCATTTACATTTGAAGGCAAAAATCGTATGTTAAATGCCTCAAAAGGTCTTGAAAATCTAAAACAATATGTTGATACATTAATTACAATTAGCAATGATAAGATATTACAATTGATTGGTAATTTACCACTTAAAGAGTCATTTAAAGAAGCTGATAATGTATTAAGAAAATCAGTCCAAGCTATTACAGATTTAATTGCCATGCCTGCTTTGATTAACTTGGATTTCGCAGATGTTAAAACTGTAATGTCTAAAAAAGGTCCGGCAATGATTGGCTTTGGTGTAGGAAAAGGCGCTAATAGAGCTAAAGAAAGTGCATTAAATGCTTTAAATTCTCCTCTTTTAGAACATTCAATTAAAGGAGCAAGAAATGCTATTGTATCGATTGCTGGTGGTCAAAATTCAACTTTATATGATTTCAATGATGCAGTTGAATTTATTCGTAATCAGGCTGAAAGTGATATAAATATTATTTTTGGTGCTTCGATAAATGAAATGCTTGAAGATGAAATGCAAGTAACAGTTATCGCAACTGATTTTGTTGATGCTGCAAATGAATATGTAATTCCATCTTTCAATCCAAACTTTGAAAGAAAGCCGATAAACGAAGTTGATAATGTCAAAGATAATGATAATCTATTTGATTCAGATACTGAAACATTGCTTCCTGACTTTTTAAAAAATAAATAAAAATTTCTATGTCGATTTTATGTTTTACATAAAACGACATTTTTTTTATCAAAGATTGATTAATATATAAGCGGTGATAATATGCAAGCTTATTTAGATTTATCATTAATTGTTTTCATATTTAATTTAAGTTTATCATTTATCTATTCGTTAATAATATTTGATAAAATTAAATATCAAATATGTTTTATTACAACAAGCATTTTTATAGGTATAGTAAGTGCGATAATAAATGTATTGTTTATTCCATATTTTTTTATATTTATCAATGTATTATATGGACTATTTTTAGCTATTTTTGATTTAAAATACTTAAAGATAATTTTAACTTTTTTAATTATTTTTTATATAAATTATGGCTTTTTATTACTTATAGGTGGGTGTTTTTTATATAAAGGAATATTATTGATATCTATTCCATTTATCTCTTTATTTATACTAATAGAGCCACTTTATATTACGATAATTTATTTGTTATCAAATATAATATATAAATATTTTAAATATAAAAAGTTTAAATTAAAATGTAAAATATTTGTTGAAAATAAACAATTTAAGGGAATGGGATATTATGATACTGGAAATTGTTTAACCTATAATAGTAAACCTGTAATTTTTATTAAAGGACACCCTTTTTCAAATCAAGGTGAAGTGATTAGAATAAAAGGCATAAATGATTGTCTATTCACTTATTTAGCTTATAATGGCAAAATTTTGATTAATAAATATGAAAAAGATGTATATGTTGTTTTTATAAACAACAATGTAAATTTCAATGATTGTCAATTTTTATTAAATAAATATATTATTTAAAGGGGATTATTATGCTTGCGTTATTAAAAAAAATATTAGAAAAAATCAAATTCAAAAGTGAAGCAAATCAATATGTGTTATTCATTAATAGCAATGAATTTTTACCACCACCATTAAGCAAAGAAGAGGAAGAATATTACTTTAAACAATATAAAAATGGCAGTAATGAAGCTAAAAACAAACTAATTGAACATAATTTAAGGCTAGTCGTATATGTAGCTAAAAAATATGAAACGAATAGTTCTTATCTTGAAGATTTAGTATCTATTGGTTGTTTAGGGTTAATTAAAGCTATTACGACATTCGATATTGATAAAAGTTTTAAATTAGCAACATATGCTAGTAGATGTATTGAAAATGAAATATTGATGCATCTTAGAAAAACTAGTAAACAAAAACTTGAAATATCTATAGATGAACCACTAAATATAGATTATGATGGTAATGAGTTATTATTAGCTGATATTTTATCAAGTGCAGATGAAGACGTCATTAATGATATATGCGATGAAGAGCAAAGAAAAACAATGCATAAAGCTATAAGTGAACTAAAACCTAGAGAAAAAGAAATAATAATGATGAGATATGGCTTAAATAATGGTATAGAAATGACACAAAAAGATGTTGCAGATAAGCTTAACATTTCTCAATCATATATCTCACGATTAGAAAAGAAAATA
>JALEMY010000082.1 GCA_022767485.1 Erysipelotrichaceae bacterium | reverse complement strand
AATTAATTAGTAATCTTATTGACCATATCATAGTCGGTAATGTTAAAATAGTAGATGGGAAAAAGACTAGAGATATAAGAATAGTTTATAGATTTCTAAGTTAATTCTTAAGATGTTATATAAAAGAGTGATGTCGAAACTTCTTTATACTATTGTAACTCTAGATATTATTCACCTGATCTTTGTAGGTTCATTCAACCAGCAGAGGTATCATCTTTAAATCCATCTAGTATCAATGGACTTAACCTATATAGTTATGCGAATAACAATCCAATTGGAATTGTATATAGAACTAATATTAGCACGATTAATAGTATAACCAATAGTAATCTCCAATTTAATGCTTCGGCACCTATCTTAAATCAAATATCGGTTAATAATTCATCGATTTCGCTTAAACCTTTGACTTTCTCTGTGGGGTTAGTTACACCTGATAATCCAAAACTCCCTAAATGGATGGACTTCTCAGCATTTTATATTAGTGGACATTTAGGTTTTGGAGGTGGATATAGTAAATCTCCAGGAGAAAAAGGTTCATTTGGATTATCATTTGCTTCTCTTGATTTAGGTATTGTAAGCATGAAGACTGATGTTGTAACATTTGATGATGATACATCATTATATCTAGGATTAGGCGCTTTAAATGCTAATGCTTCTCTTGGGTTGGGGTTATCTGGAAGCGTGGAAATAGTTTCGTTCTATTTTGGTGCTAAGTTAAATGAATATGTTTCTATAGATGGTAAAGTTTATGTCGGATGGGGAATATCATTTGATTTTTCTAACGGCGTAAAAATCGGTATTGCTGCAGGTGTAGGCTTTGAAATTGCAATAAACTTTTAAAAATAAATAGGAGGCTTCTAAAATGAATAAAAAGATAAAATATTTATCTATTATTCCTTTATATGGTACATGTATTTTGTTTGTATATTTGTTTATATTAAGCTTAAAAGACAAAATATCAAAAAAGAACTTTTTTAAGAGTTTTATTCTTTGTGCCATTGTTTCTGCTATATGTTGGTACATGGTTATGATGATTGTATATATTGTTAGTGAAAAAATAATTCATTTTGATTTTAATACTGTTGGCTTAATTTTAACAATGATTATTGGTGGGTACATAATAAATGTATTTACTTTTAAATATGTTGATGCAAAATGGAATTATTTATCTTATAGCAGTGAAGATGAGGGAAAATCATTTTTGGGAGTTAATAAAAAGAAGATCATATTGATTGGATTTTTCTTGGCAGTAGTTATTACCATTTTAGCTGTAGCGACAATTATTGCACTAGAATTAATTTAAAAATTGTAAACAGGATAAGCTGTGTAACACTTTGTAACATAATATTACACAGCTACTAGTTTAACTTGGATACCAAGATTAAATAATATAAGCACATTAAAATAGATGAGGATACTCGTAATAGACATGTCGAAACTTCTTTATACTATTGTAACTCTAGATATTACTATCCTGAACTATGTAGATGGATTTCAGGTGATTTAGAACAATATATTGATGTTGAATCACCATTAGGATTAAATCTATTTATTTATTGTAATAACGATCCAATTAATAAATATGACCCTAGTGGATGTGTTGCGTGGTTTGTTATTGCACTGATAGTATATGCTGTTTTAGCTCTTGCAGCAACAGCAAATGATATTTATCAAATTGCTCGAGGAAAAGATAAAGAAGATGGATTGGCAATTACAGCATCTGAAGATAATGTCCATATTGAAAATTCATATAAAATATTAACACCTTGGATAAGATATTGTTATAGTTTTTATTTGAATCATTTTAATCCTAATACTAAAAATGTTATTAAAGGAGGTACTTTTGGAGTTCAATTTGAATGGGAATTACATAACTATGCTGCTTGGGTAGGAATTGGCGGTGAACCAGCAGAACACGTAGATTTAGGTGAAACTATATATGCTGATGGAAAATTTCATCCATTAATAGATGATCATAAAAATATAACATCAGAAGGCATTATGTCCCTAATCATGAGGATTGTTTATACTAGATTATATTATTTATTCGATTCTGATTGTTCACTATGGAATTTAATTACCAATGGAGGATATAAAAATGAAAAAAACTGGCCTATTATTATTTACAATATTAACACTAGTTTTAACTTCATGTAGAGAAGACACTACACAATTAGCAAAACAAGAGTTTTCTAAATATTATAACGGAAAAGA
>JALEMY010000173.1 GCA_022767485.1 Erysipelotrichaceae bacterium | reverse complement strand
TCCCTCTTTGGTAAAAAATAAAATGAATGATTTATTAGTATGGTATAATTCACTACCTAATATTACAATTAATGAAATAATTGAATTTCATTATCGCTTCGAAATTATACATCCTTTTCAGGATGGTAATGGTAGAGTTGGTAGATTAATAATGTTTAAGGAGTGTTTAAAGCATAATATAGTTCCCATTCTTATAACTGATGAATATAAATCATTTTATTATAGAGGATTAAACGAATGGAAGAATGAACCTGGTTACTTAATTGATACTTGTTTAAATGGTCAAGACATATTAAAAAAATTTTTAGATTATTATAATATTAAATATTAAGTAAATATTTTAATAAAATAAGAATGTGTTTGGAGTCGATAGATTTTTAACCATGAGACTGATATCGATAAGTACAGTAAATTAGCATTGGATAAATTAATATCAAAGTATAATGAATATGTTAAGGAGAAAAACTAAAATTTTATTTATAGAATATTTACTTTTATTTCAGATAGATTTTATAGAAATATTTATAATGTGAAACTAATGAAAGATTTGTCATAAAAGTAAAAAGTCATAATTTAATATAAATACTTTGCGCATAGTCTTATATTTTATATTTATAATCTTAATTATTGTATGTGTAATTACGCATTATCAAATGCTATTATGCATAAAAAATGATTAAAAATATGCATATAATAATTGATTATGTGCATAAATAATGATAAAATATATGCAGAAGAAGGCTGAGAAAATGAGAAAATATGATTATTCGTTTTTAGAACATAATAATATTCCAGGTAATTTGATAAATGTGTTAACAAGCATATATTCGATGAAAGGTAGTAATGATAGTAGAAAAGAAAAATTCCCAAATGTTTTTACCGAATTAGAAAAGATAGCTATTGTTCAATCTGTCAAAGGATCTAATGCAATTGAAGGAATTTTAACAACTGATGAAAGAATAAATGAAATTGTTAATAAAAGCAGTGCACCATTAAATCATAATGAGGAAGAAATCGTAGGATATCGTGATGTTTTGAAATTGATTCATACAACACATGATAAATTAAGTATATCAGAAGCTAATATTTTATCTTTTCATGAAATATTACTTCATAGTGCAAAACCAACCGTTGCTGGCAAATATAAAACAAGCGACAATGTTATTATGGAAATAAAGCAAGATGGAACTCGTAGTGTCAGATTTTCTCCTGTTTTGGCTGTTGAAACAAAGCCATCTATGGAGCAATTAGTTCTTGCATATATAGATGCTAGAGATAATCCTAATATCAATCAACTATTATTAATTCCATGCGTAATTTTAGATTTTCTATGCATCCATCCATTTTCAGATGGTAATGGTAGAATGTCAAGATTACTAACTCTTTTATTATTATATAAAGCTGGTTTTGATGCTGGCAAATATATTTCATTTGAAGAACAAATTAATAAAACCAAAGGCTATTATTACGAGGCTTTGAGAAAATCATCTATTTTATGGCATGAAAATCAAAATGATTACTTTTACTTTGTAGAAAACTTTTTGATGACTTTATTTTCATGTTATAAGGAACTTGATAAAAGATTTGCAACAGTAAATAGTAAAAAGATAAATAAAACATCTAGAATCGAAGCAACTATATTAAATAGTGTACTTCCTATTTCCAAAAAAGAAATCAGCGATATTTTACCTGATGTATCTGTAACTACTATCGAAAGTGTTTTATCTAAGATGATTAAGGAAAATAAGATTATAAAGATAGGCGAAGGAAGGAATACTCGCTATATTAGAAATATATAAGTAAACACAATTTCAAACTGGAGATAT
>JALEMY010000101.1 GCA_022767485.1 Erysipelotrichaceae bacterium | reverse complement strand
AATTTCCGGACATATTAACTTTAGGAGGAAAAAGGAAAGTTATATGTCAAAATTAAAATGTGAAGATCAAGATTGTAGACATAATTGTTATTTAGCTTGTGACAAGCAATGTATCGTTTTAGATGATGACGCTGTTTGTTGCAGCTTTCAAAAACGAACACTTGAATCGATACAAGAAGAATTTGCTAGTGAAAAATTATCGGAATATAGCGATGTTGAAACCGCAATTAATTGTAACGAAGAAACATGCTATTTTAATCGAGATAACTTTTGCAAAGCCAGTGAAGTAAAAATCGATTCGGATGCATGGTGTACAACCTATCGAAAAAAATAAGGTAGAAAAAAGAAGCTTGTGCGAACTGACCCTTGTCAAGTAGACACAGGAAAATTAAAATAATTAAAAGTAAATAAAATTACAATTGGCATGATATCTGACCTCGTTAGGTGTCATGCCTTTTATATTTTTTTGAAATCTATAATTATTATAAAAGAAAATATATTCTTCAATTTTATTTCTTAATGCTTGTTCATCATTAAACTTTAATCCATAAAATGATTCTGATTTTAGTGTTCCCCAAAAACCTTCCATAGGACCATTATCGATACACTTACCAACTCTAGACATAGACTGAATCATTCCTGCTTAATCTAGTTTGAACTTAAATTGTTTAGAAGTATATTGAAAACCTCTATCACTATGAAATATTGGCTTAGCACCAGGATTAGCTGCTATAGCTTTATCGAAAGTATCAAATACTAATTTGTTATTATTTGATTTACTAATCACATGTGATACTATAGATCTATCATATAAATCTATTATTGCTGATAAATATAACTTTTGTTTTTGTCCTGGAACTTTAAATTCAGTGACGTCTGTACACCACTTTTGATTTGGATAATCAGCTTTAAAATCTCTTGCTAAAATATTTTCTCCAATTTGTTCAGGTTTTACCTTTTTATAATTGGATTTTTTTCTTCTTATACGAGCGTGAACCCTTAACATCTGCATTAATCTATGAATGTAATTCTGACTGTAATTTGTATGATTAAAATGATTAATATAATCTGTCATTCTACGGTATCCTAAAATGCCATCATATGACTCGTTATATTCAATGATAATAGAAGCTAATTCATTATCCTGTTTTTCCTTTTCCGGAACAACTCTATTTACCCATTTATAGTAAGAAGATCTAGGTAAATCTAATGTTTTACACAAAAAATCTATAGTAAATCCAGGTTTATCTTTAAATTCAGTTATCGTTTGGTATTTATCTTCTTGCCTAACAAGCGAGAATCTTTTTCCATTTTTTGACGTATTTCCAAGTTTTTTTTTAATACTTCATTAACCATTCTCTCGCGTTCTAATTCTCGTTTAAGCTTTTCTATTTCAATCGCTTGTTTTTCTTCGGTAGTTAATTCCTTTTTAGGTTCATTAGAAGAAGGACGACCACGTTTATCTTTTAACCCATCTTTACCATGTTCATTGAATTTTTTTACCCATTGATAAACATTCATATAAGGTACTGTATATTTATCGGCAGCATCTTTTACACTATTAGCCAAAGCATAATTAACTATTTCTAATCTTTCCTCAACTGTAGTATTTCTAGACTTCATGGTATAGACATCCCCTTTTGGATTGTAATCCTTAATTTCTATACCATCATTATACTTTTTAACCCATTTTGTTACAATTGAAGAAGAAAGAATATTATATTTATTAGTTAAACCTTCATATGAATCTTTACCTTCTAAATAATCTTGAATAACCTGTAGCTTAAATTTCTTGGAATATGATTTATTATTAGAAGATTCCTCAAAAGCTGTTTCACCTAATACTTCATATTTATGAACCCATTTCAAAATA
Source organism: Erysipelotrichaceae bacterium (assembly GCA_022767485.1). Taxonomy (GTDB): domain Bacteria; phylum Bacillota_I; class Bacilli_A; order RFN20; family CAG-631; genus CAKPXW01. Next base: position 5,337 of record JALEMY010000101.1, on the reverse strand, counting down.
GGTGCTCCATGATTGTTTGATACATTATACAAGTTAGCTAGATAAGATACCGTTTCACCTTTTAAATATCGTTTAACAATTTCTAACTTTAATTCTTTACTATATTTTGTTTTTCGTCCCATAAAAAAATACCTCCAAAGTAGACTCTATAATCTCGAGGTCGCGAATCCCCATGGGGATTGTTATTCCTTTTAATTATTTTATTTGTCTACTTTAGAGATATCATATCAATATTGTCCTTCCCTTTTATTGGATTGCTTTATTCTTTATTGTTAAAATACACTTTGTTTGCGTTGCTATAAAAAATTTTTTCTAAGCATTTTTGATTTATATCGCTGTCCTTAAGGTAATTAATGAATTCATCATATCCTGCAAAATTTAGGGCTGTTGGCATATCAGAACCCCACAACAATTTATCTTCTCCAACAATTTCAATTGCTATTTTAATATAATTTAAGGCTGTAGGAAATGGATATTTCTCTTTAGTATTATTAGGGACAGATGCTAAGTCAAAATAAACATTTGGTAAATTAAGCATAGAAATATTTTTTTTAAACAGATTGTAGGCATTAGCAGGGTGCGATCCCAAATGACATACAACGAATGTTACGTCATAATATTTTTGAATAGCCTTTTTTAATGCTTTCACCTGATAACAATCATTTCCTGGCCTTCCGATGTCAATAACACATACTAGCTTATATTTGCGACATAATTCATAAATCCATTTCATTTCCTTCCCAAATAATGAAATAGTATTATGATTTGCCATTAATCCAGAAGTGTTAGACACCTCCATTTTAATTATTTTGAATCCTAAATCCTCGAAAAAATGCTTAGCTATGCTTTCTCTTTGTTTGCAAAAAGGATCAATTGTACACGCTGCTTTAAATCGATCTGGGTATTTTTTCATTGCTTCATAGGCATATAGATTTTGAAATCCTAAATAATTTCCTTGTAAAATAACAGCTTTTTCAACACTATGCTTATCAAGCATTTCTATGATTTTATCATAGCTTACACCATAATCACCCATATATGCTGGAAACAATGAGAATTCTTTGCCATCAGCATATATAGCCTTGCCTTGGCCTAATCCTCTTAATTCGCCTCTAGCACCCCAACCATTAATACGTTCGCAAACATGAACATGACTATCAATAATTTTCATATTAACTCACCACCGATATTTAGATTATAGCATAAATAATATCATATATAATAAAGAATATGTAAACATTTTCATTATAGTGATAAGGCTTTCAAATACTAAAATAGTTTATTTTATAATATACTGAGGTTGTAAGGAGTTGATAAAATGTCAAAAGTAGTAGAGATTAAGGTATTAGATTCATGTGGTCTTCATGCAAAGAAATGTATGGATATTTGTAAGGTAGCTTCACACTTTCAGTCAAGTATTAAGCTTAACCATAATGGTTATGAAATTGATGTAAAATCAATTCTTGGCCTTATGAGCTTATGTGTACCAAAAGGTGATACCATATCTCTTGAAGTTTGTGGAGCTGACCAAGAAGAGGCCTGCAAACAACTATCTCAAATCATTGCGTAAGCATATGATATAATACCTGATTATTCAATGTCCAGTTTAAATGGACATTTTTTCTTTAAAAAAAATAATAATTTTGGTATTATTTATATATCAATAAGCGAGTGTGATATAAAAATGTATTATTTAATTATTTTTCTTTTTTTATTAGATATTCTGATTATTTATATTGATCCAATAATATTGAAAAGAAAAAAGGAGAAGTTAAAAAAGAAAATAGAAGCTAGTAAAATAATTATCAAGGAAAGCAATAATCTCATAGAATATGAAACATATCCCCAAAAGGTTTTAACATACCTTAATGGAGAAAATATATCTATTGATGTAGAATATATTAATATTAAAGAGGAATCAAGATGCTCATGTCTTATCCTCAAAAATGTGAAAAAAATCTTTTCATTTAATGTAGATGCAAGTACCATTGTATTCAAAACATCAAATTATATAGAAAAAGATGGAATAGTTTATGATTTAAATAATAAAGTTTGCTTCATTATAAAAAAAATGAAAATAAAAGAGTTAATTAATGTAGTACAGAAAAGTAATATTAGTAAGGCATTATTAGATAAGTTTAGTAATTCAACATATTTTCAATTTGTTCCAAGCAAGGGCTTATTAAGGCTTTCTTTGCCATATTATGAAAAGGATAAAAAGGTTAGAGCTGTTATACCAAATCAAATTGAGGGGATTAATATTGAAACAGTTGAGATAAATTGCAATGATATCGATTTTATATATATTGGAAGAAATGTAAAAAGAATTATTCTTGAGCAAAATGTTTTGTTTAATAAAATAAAAATTGATGATGATAATAAATATATAAAAATAAGAGATAATAAACTTGTTTATCGAGTATTTAATACATATATTCATCCATATGGAGAAAAAAATATTGTAAAGGATTCTACAAATTTCGCATATTTGCCTCAAAAACATTTGTCGAAGAAGTGTGAAAAATGTCAAAAGGGTAAAAAGTAAAAAAATATTTTTCTCTATTTTTTGATTTTGTTTGGCAAAAATCACTATATATTTTATACTATAAGTATAGAAGGTGATACAATGCAAGGCTTATACTTACTTGATATAGCTAGCTCAGTTTTTGTTTTAGCAATAATAATATTTAGAGCTATTCATAAGATTAGAAACCATTTTGATATTGCATTTGCTTTAATATTATATTCAACTTTGTTTTTTGATTTATCGCATGCTGCTATTGAAATAACAATGGAGATAAATAGTCAGGCATATAACCTAGCATATGCTTTTAAGCTACTATCATGTATCTTCTTTGCTTTAATTGCATCAGGATTTGCTTGGTATACGTATAAAGCAATTTCTAAGACAAATTCACTTTCAAAAGGATATTATCTTCTTGTTGTATATCCAATTATTTGGAATATCATAGTATGTATATTAGATTTAATATTCCATATTTGTTTAGAGTTTAACGAAAGCGGGATAACATATAAGGGACTATATTTTTTATTATTTTTTCCATATATTTTTATAATGATATACATGGGTTTGATGTGCACAATATATAAGCATAGCATTTATCCTACACTTTTTAAAACTGGAGTTGGAATTGCGGTTACGGCGTTAATATATGGAATCCTTCAAATGATATCATATTTTATTTCGTTTGACTTCATATCCTACACATCTCTTTATTTTTCTGTTACAATAATTTTTACCTTTTTGTATTTACAAAATGATCGAATATTTGTTGATGAAACATCCGGATTATATTTGAGAAAAAAAGCGATAGAAGATCTTGATTCAACACCGACAGCTAGTGTATATTTATTACAAATTAGCAAGTTCCATCAATTTAATTCGAACACTGGTGATAAAATATTAAAAAATATTGTAAATTTCTTAAAGGACATCTTTAATCGTTATACAATGTATAGGGTTTCATCAAACCAAATTATGATTATTGCAAAAGGAAATGATGATATTCAAAAACTCAATTGTATCATTGATAAATATAAGGATACAATTAATATTGATGATGAGAGCTACTATTTGAATGTAAAAATAGCTCTTTTATATAAGGATTCAAAATATAACTCAGAGCATACTATTTATTTACTAGAGGCAATGATTAACGAAATCGAGAACTCTAATAAAAACTATATTATTTTTGAACCTGAGCTTGAAAAGGAGTTTTCAACAAGAGAGAACGAAACTAAGAAGGTTATGGGAGCTATGAATGCTGGTGGGATAAAGCCATATTATCAAGGTATTTATTCGTTAGATGAAGAAAAGATTATTTGGTGTGAAGCGTTAGCTCGTTTAAATGTGAACGGAAGCATAGTTTCTCCTAGAGATTTTTTACCAATTCTAGAAAGTCATAGATGTGTTAGTAAGCTTGATAGAGAAATGCTTATTAGTGTTCTAAAAGAGCTTAAAAAAATGAAGGATGATGGGAAAACCATTAATGTTCAAGGTGTATCAATAAACTTTACAGCAGATGACATTTTAAATCCTAAGTTTTTAGATAACATTAAGGAATTAATAAAAGAAAATGAAATAGATCCAAAGATGATAAGCTTTGAAATAAGTGAAAGTGTTGTAATTGAGAATTTTGAAACTGTTAGAGCTATTATGAAAGATCTAAATGATTTTGGAATTCGCTTTTTCTTAGATGATTTTGGGACAGGCTTCAGTAATTTAAATGCTGTGTTGAATTTACCATTTTATTTAATTAAGATAGATAAGTCACTTCTTGATGCGGCAAGATATAGTGATAAAAATCAAAATATTTTAAATGGTATTATTCAAGCAATTAATTCGATAGGAATGAAAACCTTGATTGAAGGGGTTGAAACCGCTGATGATGTTGAGCTTGTAAAAAAGTTTGGTGTGCATTATATTCAGGGATATTATTATAATCGTCCTTGTGGTTTTGATAAGTTTTGTGATAAAAGGTAATAGATAGATTGAAAAAGTCTATCTATTTTTTCTGCTTTCATAACTTATAATTATTACGACAATTATGGGTAAATATTGCTTGCAAATAAAAAAAAGTGTATAATATAAGAGTACGAGGGTGATTTATAATGACAAAAATTGATATTATTTCTGGCTTTTTAGGTGCAGGAAAAACAACATTAATTAAGAGATTATTAAAAACAGGCATAAGCAATGAGCAGGTTGTTCTTGTTGAAAATGAATTTGGTGAAATTGGAATAGATGCTGGGTTTTTAAAAGAAACAAAAATAGATATAAAGGAATTAAATCAAGGATGCATTTGCTGTTCTCTTCAAGGTGATTTTGCAACTGCGTTAACTGAAATTATGAGCAAATTTAGTCCAGATAGAATTATTATTGAGCCATCTGGAGTAGGAAAACTATCAGATATAGTTAAGGCTGTTGTAGATGCAAACTTAGAAGGTATAGAATTAAATGCACTTGCTTGTGTTTGTGATGCAAATAAAGCAAAAATGTATTTAAAGAATTTTGGTGAGTTTTATATTGACCAAGTTAAGCACGCAAAAACTGTATTCTTGTCACGTTCAGATGTTGCAAGTGAAGAAAAAATGCAGGAATGCTTACAAATAGTAAGGGATATTAATCCTGACGCTAATATTGTGACTACCTCTATAAATGATTTATCAGATGATGCACTAATTAATGCGTATGAGGCTGTTAATGATGATTTTGAGGAAAGTCTATTAGAAGAGGTTAAGCATATGCATCATCATCACCATCATGAGCATGACCATGATGAAGAAGAATGCTGCTGTGGACATAATCATGAGCAT
>JALEMY010000077.1 GCA_022767485.1 Erysipelotrichaceae bacterium | reverse complement strand
TATCTATCAATAAACAATAAAAATGATCGCGTTTTATTAAAACAAATAATAAATGAAATTTTACCTAATAATGATTTAACTTGGGAAAATAATATCGCAACACTAATTGTCGAAGACAACGATTCGTTTCAATTTAAACTTGAAAAAATTCTAACAACATTTATTCAAGATTTCAATGAACAAGTCTCAATATTAATCGTTCCCTTCTTCAATAATATTTTTATCAAGTATCTATCTTATATTAATAATGAGTCTTGTACTATTTTTGATGTTTTTTTAAAAAACATCAATGATGAAAAAGTCAAAAAAGATGCTAAGACAATATTAAATAGCATCAATCAAAAAGATTTAGATACTTTAAAAGCGTTTTTAAAGTGTAATGGCAATTCCTCAATTGCCGCTAATGAATTATACATTCATAGAAACACTTTTAATTATCGTGTCAATCATTTAATTCAAATAGAAAAAGTTGAAATAAGAGACTTAAATACATTAATGTTTTTTAACTTGTTAATATCGATTTGTTCATAGTGCACAACATAGTCTTTACAAAACAAAATATAATTAATGTAGAAAAAGGAGATTTATTATATGGCAACATTAAAATTTGCAAACATTAATAAAATTTACGACAACAAAGTTCAAGCAGTTTTTGATTTTAATTTAGATGTTAAAGATAAGGAATTTATCGTATTCGTAGGTCCTTCAGGATGTGGTAAGTCAACTACACTAAGAATGGTTGCTGGTCTTGAAGAAATCACTTCTGGTGAATTATACATTAACGATCGTTTAGTTAACGACGTAGCACCAAAAGATAGAGATATCGCCATGGTATTCCAAAGTTATGCCTTATATCCTCATATGACTGTTTTTGATAATATGGCTTTTGGTTTAAAACTTAGAAAAGTTCCAAAAGAAGAAATCGAAAAACGTGTTAATGAAGCAGCTGCTATTTTAGGTCTAGAACCATATTTAAACAGAAGACCTAAAGCTTTATCTGGTGGTCAAAGACAACGTGTTGCATTAGGTAGAGCTATCGTTCGTAGTCCTAAGGTATTCTTAATGGACGAACCTCTTTCAAACCTAGATGCTAAACTTAGAGTTCAAATGAGATCAGAAATTGCTAAAATTCATGAAAGAGTTGGCGCAACAACAATTTACGTTACTCACGACCAAACTGAAGCTATGACAATGGCTACTAGAATCGTAATTATGAAAGATGGACATATTCAACAAATCGGTTCTCCAAAAGAAGTTTATAACTATCCTGCAAACATCTTCGTTGGTGGCTTTATCGGTTCACCTGCTATGAATTTCTTAACAGGAAAATATATCGATGGAAATTTTGTTATCGAAGCTGACAAGACACAAAGAAGAATTGAAATTGCTTTAACTGATGAATTAAAAGCAAATATTCAAGGATATGAAAATGAAGAAGTAGTTTTAGGTATTCGTCCAGAAGACATTTATGTTGATGGTCCAATTAGTGAAAAATATCCTGAAGCAACAAATGAAGTTGAATGTGATGTTGTAGAATTATTAGGTCATGAATTGATCGTTTATGGTTTCATGAATGGACAAAGAATCGTTGTAAAGACAAGTGCTATTCACGATATTCAAGTTCATGATAAAGTTAACTTTACTTTCGATTTAAATAAGGTTCACTTCTTTGATCCTAAAACAACTAATCGTTTAGTATATAAGAAAGAAAAAGTTGGCGCACAAGAAGAAAAAGTTGAAGAAGTTATAGAATAATACTTTATAGACAAAATAGTAAAAAGCAATTATAATGTAATTGCTTTTTTTTGCGAGGTAAACATGGCTATTTTATCAATACACAATATCTTTAAAAGCTATAATGGGGAATACGTTTTAAAAGACGTATCTTTTGACGTTAATAAAGGTGAAAAATTAGCAATTATTGGTGATAATGGCGAAGGAAAAACAACTTTGCTTAAGATATTAACAAAGCAAATTGAAGCTGATAGTGGAAGTGTTAGTTATGATGCTAATGCTAATATTGGATATTTATCACAAATAGTCATTGAAGATAACAATCATACTTTAATTGAAGAGATGCAACTTTCTTTTGCAAAAATAATAAAGATTGAAAAAGAAATGGAAGAATTGGTTATTAAAATGAACCAATCTAACGACAAACAAATCATAGATAGATACACGTATTTACACGATTTATACGATAATCTTGGTGGATATGAATACAAATATCAAATACAACAAATGTTATCTAAATTCGGTTTTAATGAAAGCTATTATAATAGACAATTAAAGTCTTTTTCAGGTGGAGAGAAAACTCGAGCATTTTTTGTTAAACTGCTTTTAGCTAAACCGAATGTCTTACTTTTAGATGAACCTACAAATCACCTTGATTTAGTTATGATTGAATGGCTTGAAAAATATTTAAAGTCATATAATGGTACAGTAATTATCGTTTCTCACGATCAAATGTTTATTGATAATATTGTCGATAAAGTTATTGAACTTGAAAATCATAAAGCTACTGTTTATTCTGGCAATTATTCATATTATGTAAAAGAAAAACAATTAAGATATGAACAAGCATTAAAAGCCTACAATTTACAAGAAAAAGAAATTAAAAGATATCAAATGTTAATTCAAAAATTCAAGCCAAAACCAACAAAGACATCTTTTGCTGCTTCATTAGAAAAAAAACTTGAAAAAATGGATAGGATTGAAAAGCCAAAAACAAATAATAAGACAATTCATGCAAAATTTGCAGCAAATTTAGAGCCGTATAGTGTCAAGATGCACATAGTTGAAAACTTAACATTTGGATATAATAATGTCGCACTTTTAGAACCATTAAACTTGATAATTAAAAACCAAGATAAGATTTGCATAATGGGACAAAATGGCTGTGGCAAAACAACTCTTTTAAAATGCTTAATGAATAAAAGTAACCAAATAAGCGGGGAAAACATGGACGTAAGGCCAAATTTGAAATACTTTTATTTCGATCAAACACAAGAAATATTAAATCCTAACATAAGTTTATTTGATACCATTTCAAATGAATTCCCTCTAATGGATAACTATGAAGTTAGAACTTTACTTGGTAGATTTTTATTTCATGATGATGAAGTTTTTAAGGAAGTATCTTCGCTATCAGGAGGAGAAAAAATAAGATTAATCTTCGCTTTAATTTCACTTAGAAAATATGATATTTTATATCTTGATGAACCAACAAATCACCTAGATTTTACGACAAAAAGAGTTATTTCTGATATTTTAGAAGATTATCCTGGCACAATAATTATGGTTTCTCACGATCGCTATTTCATCAATCGTGTCGCAAATAAAATCATTTATATTCACGATAAAAAGTATATTATTGAAGATGGTAATTATGAAAATTTTATTAAAAATCATGATATACTAAACACTTCGTTTTCTTATTTAACAAAAAAAGAGACAAAAGATGTTAAAAAAGAAGTAGTTAAAAAACCAGTTAATAATAAAAAAGAAAAAGAAAAGCTTGAAGCACTAATTGAAAAGAAAATGTCTGAACTTGATGATTTAAATGAAAAATTATTAGATGAAAATCAACAATACAATTGGATTGAATACAAACAAATTCATGATGAGATTAAGGAAAAAGAAGAAGAAATAGATGATTTGATGCGAAAACTTGAAAAATTGGACATATAATGTTTATTTTCTTGAAAAAAAAGAGTATAATAAGATAGCAAACTTTCAAAGGAGAAAGATAATATGGCAAATGCAAAAAAAGAAATTGTTACACAAGAATATTTTGAAGAGTTAAATAAGGAATATAGACACTTACTTGATGTTGAAAGACCACAAGTGTTAGAAGAACTTGCTGCTGCTCGTTCACAAGGTGACTTATCTGAAAACGCAGACTATGATGCTGCAAGAAACAAACAATCAGAAATCGAAGCTAGAATTAGCGATTTAGAAGCAACTTTAGCAAACATTGAAGTAGCTAGTAATAAAGCTTCAAAAAATCGTATTACTGCAACAAGTAAAGTTACATTTTATGATGTGAGTGATGATGAAACTTATACATATCAACTTGTTGGTTCTATCGGTGCTGATCCAGCAAAAGGCAAGATTACTACAGAATCATCTTTAGGTTCTGCTTTACTTGGAAAATCAGTTGGCGATGAAGTTGATATTATTTGTGGTGATGGCTCATCATATAAAATTATCATTCGTGGAATTGCATAGTATTTTTTAATTATTTTTTAGATTTTTAAAATAAAATCACTACCATATTGTTAGGAGGGCTTTATATGAAGACAATAATTGGAGTGATTTTTTTAATTTTTGCAATATTGATTGGTATGACAGAACTAGAAAAGGATCGTGCGCTATTTTATCATAGTTTGAATGCTGATAGTTATGAAAATAATAAAACAACAATTTCTGATTATGATACTATCGTAACTGTTACGATTTCAGGAGAAGTAAATAAACCTGGCACTTATAGCATGAATTGTGGAAATTTTTTAACAGACATAATTGAAAAAGCTGGTGGTATTACTTCTAATGCTGACATTGACTGTTTCGATTTTTATTTAGTGGTGGAAAAAAGTCTATCAATATATATTCCACCAATTACCAGCGAAGAAAAAATTTCGCTTAACGATGCTTCTTTAGATGAACTTTGCACCCTTAATGGCATTGGAAAAGTAATAGGAAATAAGATAATCGATTATCGCAAAGAAAACTATAAATTTTATTATCTTGAGCAATTATTAGAAGTAGAGGGCGTTGGTAAATCTGTTTTTTATAAAATTCGAGATAATATATGCCTATAAGTGGATTTTTTATTCTTATTTTTTTAAGTGCGATTTTTTCCATTTTATTTTTATATTATAAATCTATTATTATTTTATTATGTTTTATCGCATTGGTGATATTTGCATATAAAAAATATCATATATTGCATAGCTTTTTGCTTATAATATGTTTTATTTTCTTTCAATTTTATAAGGTAAATAATATAGTTAATATCGAAGAAAAAAATAATGTGACCTTAAATGCTAAAGTATATGTAGTAGAAGAAAAATACGCTTTAGTTAAAAGTGATAACATCAATTATTTAATTTATTATGATTCAAGCAAATTAACATTAAATGAAGATAACACCATCATGATAAAAGGCGATATTAAGCAAATTGAAAAAAGTTTAGATATTGATGTATTTGATTTTTCCACTTATTTAAAAAATAAAAGAGTTTTTTATCAAATAGAATATAGTGAAATAACTATAATTGATAATTCTTTAAAGCTTTCACATAAGATAGTATCATCATTATTAAAAAATTTAAAAGATGAGAGCTATATGATGAGTAAAATGCTTATTTTTAACGATTCTAGTGCTAATTTACAAGCATATGAAAGCCTAAAAGAAATTCAAGCAATTCATCTATTTGTTGTCTCGGGATTTCATATTTCATTTTTGTTTAAATTGATTAGCAAATTATTTGGTTTTAATAAAAAATTAGCAACGATAATATCGTTTGTTTTTTGCTTGTTTTATATTTTTTTGCTTGATTTTTCTATTTCAGCAACAAGAGCGTTTCTATCTTTATTTTTAAGTGTTTTTGCCAATAAATATCTTAATCGACTCGATTTTGTCACTATCCCCGGTATCTTATTTTTACTAATTGAACCACTAAATATTTTTAATTATTCTTTCATTATGACATTTGTTATGACTATTACCATCATATTAACAAGCAATGCGTTAAAAAATAATAATAAAATTATTAATTCGCTAATTATTGCGCTTGTTTGCTTTTTAGCAACAGTTCCTTTCCAATTGTTATTATCATATAAAATTAACTTTATCGCACTATTATCTAATTTTATTTTAACATACGTTGTAATGGTCATATTTGTCTTATGTATTTTAGGTATTATTTTGTCTTTTATAAATGGAAATATCTTTGGCTTTATTTATCAATACTTTAACAATTTAACTTCTACCTTATCCTCTTTTAATACTTCGATCACTTTTGGTTGTTTAAAGATATGGATGGTATTATTATTTTATTTTCTCATCTTTCTTTTCATTTTCTTTTTAGAAAAATTAAATTTTAAAAAACTATCTCTCATAGCTTTTTTATTTGTGATGTTTTTTGTTTGCCTATACAATCGTCAATCGTTTGTTTTTTATCAACAAGTAACTTTTTTAAATGTCTATCAAGGAGATTGCACTATAATTCAAGATAGTTATAATGGGAAAGTGCTGCTTATTGATACTGGTGGACTTAAAAATTATGATATAGCTAGCAAAAAAATAATGCCTTATTTAAATTATCACGGAATAAGAAAAATTGATATTGTAGTAATCACTCACAATGATTATGATCATAATGGAGCGCTTGAATCATTAAAAAAACAAATTGAAATAAAAGAAATTATTAGCGATTATAATATAGATACTATAAACCTTGGAAAGATAACGCTTACTAATATCAACCATTATGCTACTAGTGATAGTGAAGATAACGATAAATCGATAGTTTTATATGGTAATATTTGTTCATTAAACTTTCTATTTACCGGCGATATGAGTAAAAAAATTGAAAAACAAATAATCAATGATTATGATACTTTACCTGTCGATGTTTTAAAAGTTGCACATCATGGCTCAAAAACAGCAAGTAGCGATGAATTTATATCATTTATTTCCCCAACATATGGCATTATAAGTGTTGCAAAAAATAATTCTTATGGCTTACCAAATAAAGTGGTAATCGATACTTTAAATAAATATGATGTCACCATTTATCGTATTGATGAAAATGGCACAGTGCGTATTAAAGGAAAAATATTTGATAAATATTTTATAGAGACAGCAAAATAATGTATAATATAAAAAGAGGAAATAACAATGATTAAAATATTAGTTAGTGAGCCATCTCTTTTATTAAATTCGAAGCTAAATGAATATACATCACAAATAATTGAAGAAAAAGATGAATTTAATTATTGTGTTTTTGATTTTGAAGAAACTCCTTTTGAGGAAATCATTCTTTCGTTACAATCACCATCATTTACCAGCCAAAAAAAAGTTGTTATTGCTAAAAATCCTTATTTTATTAAAAACGATAAAGTTAAACTACCTTTTACAAATGATATAGAGCAATTAATCGAATATTTTAAATCTCCAAATCCTGATTGTGAACTAATTATCATATGCTCAAAGTCTTACTTCACTAGCAAAAGTAAGTTTTTATCATCAGTAAATAAATATTGTGTCATTGAAAACTTACTACTTGATGATGAAAACGAATTTAAAAATTATGGTGAAGCATTGATAAATAAAATTAAATTAAAAATCGATTATGATGCTAAGGATTTGTTATTTTTAAGATGTATGGGCGATATTTGCAAACTTGAAAGAGAAATTGCAAAACTTTCATTATATGGCGATAATATAACCTTAAATATCGTAAATAAAATGGTCAGTCGTCCATTACAAGACGATATTTTTGAATTATCTAACGCTTTATTAACTAAAAACAAAAAGAAAGCTATGAAAATTTATAACGACTTAAAACTACTAAAAATGGAGCCTATTAGTATTATTGGCTTACTTGCAAACCAATATCGACTATTACTTCAAGTATCTATTTTGAAAAATAAAAAAATGACAGAAAATGAAATTGCCGATTTTTTGTCAATTCATCCATATCGAATTAAAATCGCTCTTAAGAACTTAATGTATTATAATATAACAGACATTAAAAACACTTTGATTAACCTTGCTACTCTTGATGCAAAAATTAAAAGTGGTGAATATGACCGCTTTGTTAATCTTGAAATGCTATTAGCAACGATGTAAAGGGGGATTAATAATGAGTCATATGGAAATAGAATATAAAGTTATGATTAGCGAATCAGACTTTATAAAACTTGATGATGCTTTAAAAGATAAACCATATACTTTATATTTTCAAACAAATTATTATTATGATACTATAAAGCGCGATTTAAAAAAGAATAAACTATCATTAAGAATTCGCTATATTGAAAATAAAAATATTTATATTGCAACACTTAAAGAAAAAACTGCATTTGGTAATATCGAGCACGAATTTGTTATTAATGATAATTTATTATCTTTATTACCTGAAGAAATCACACAAATAATTGCCAATAAAAACATAGATTTATCTAAGCTTGTGCAACTAGCTTCTTTAAAAACAAAAAGAAAAGAATATAAAGATAATGATTATATTTTATGCCTAGATTATAATGAATATAATCAAACAAAAGATTATGAAATTGAATGTGAAGCACAAAGTTTATTTAAAGCACAAGAATATATAGAAAAACTTTTATCATCTTACAATATAAAATATAGTGAAAGTTTATATAGCAAAAGTGCTAGAGCAATTAAAAAATCTTAATTATTCTTTTTTGTTTCTTTTTGTTATACTATAAATAGGTGATTTTATGAAGATTTTATTAGTTAATGATGATGGTTATAATGCAAGTGGACTGGTTGCTTTAAAAGAAATTTTAAAAAATTATGGGGAGGTTTATGTCGTTGCACCATCAAGTGGAAAAAGTGGTGCCGGCTGCGGTTTGACAACATTTAATCCTATAAAAGCCCATAAAACTGATGATTATAATTATGAAGTAGATGGGACTCCTGTTGACTGTGTTCAATTTGCAAAGGCTATATTTCCTGATTTTTTTGATTTGGTTGTTTCTGGTTGTAATAGAGGCTTTAACGTTAGCAATGATGTTTTATAATAAAGAAGTAAGTTTTTAAAGTGTCCTCTTTGTGGGCACTTTTTTTAAAACATAAATAATTTAAAAAGATGATCTAATATAATTTACTATTAAAAAAGAATGGTATTTATTCACTTACCATTCTTTACTTTCTTTATTTTCCTTCTCTATCATTTCCATAAAAGAACAAAGCTATCAATCCAGGCCCTGTATGAGAACCAATAATAGTGCCCATCATATATAATTTATAGTCTTTAAAATTAGCTTCGTGAACTAATCTTTCTCCAAGTTCTCTTCCTCTTTCTTCATTGTCAGCATGAGTGATAATGACAGTTTGCTTGCTAGGATCTATCGCTTGTTTTTTTGCATGTGAAACAATTTCATCAAGGGCATGTCTACTTCCTCTTGGTTTAAAAACAACTCTTAATCTACCATCACTTGTACAATCTAAAATCGGGTTAATTTTAAGCACGTTTCCAACTAGTGCTTCAACTTTTGAAAGTCTTCCACCGCGAGCAAAATATGTTAATGTATTTGTGGTATAATATGTCTTTACATGTTTTACAAATTCTTTTATTTTATTTTGTGCTTCATCAGCATCCATATTAGCATCTCTATATTCAATAAGTTTATTGATTATTAATAAAATCCCTGAGGAAGCAATCAGTGAATCGATTGGTCTAATATCGCATGTTTTTTCTTCTGACAATAATGATGCCGCTACGTAAACATTATTTATTGTATTTGATAATCCTGAACTTAATGATACATGAATAATTGGTAAATTATATTCAAGTAAAGGTTTAAAGAAATCAACAAATTCTTGTGGGTTGATTTGACTTGTTTTATATACAGTCCCTTCTGACATATTTTTAAAAAATGTTTTATAGTTTTCTTCATTCATATCATCCTGATAAATTCGTTCACCATTTGAGTATTTAAAGAAAATAACTTCGACCCCTTTTGATTTTAATTCGTTTAAATTGCCATCACATGATGAATCAGCAGTAATAATAAATTTAGCCATAATAATGCCTCCTATTTTACTATGAATATGATATATCATTTTTAATATAAATATACTCCACTTATAATTTTTATTCTCTATTAAAATTTTTATTATTTCTATTGCTTATTTTTTTTCTCTACTGATAGTAGAATTTCACATTTATTGACAAAAACATAAAAAAAATATATACTATGCGTATGGAAAAATATGAGAACCTAACATCGGTTATTGCCGATAATTTGACATATTATAGAAAAAAATCGAAATTAACTCAAAGTGAATTAGCAGAAAAATTGAACTATTCTGACAAATCAATATCTAAATGGGAAAGAGCAGAAGGAGTCCCAGACATTTATATTCTAGTTCAATTAGCAGATCTTTATGGGTTAACTGTAAATGATTTTTTAACGACGAAGAAAAAAGAAAAAATAGCAAATATCTATTTTTCAAAAATTTTAATTACTCTAATGTCTATTGCTTTGGTCTGGTTTATTGCCACTTTAGTTTTTATTTCTTTACGAATCTTTGCTTCTTCAACAAATGAAAATTTCAAGCATTGGTTAATCTTTATTTATGCACTTCCAATATCATTTATTTTGTTAATCATCTTTAATGATGTCTTTTTTAAAAGAACTTACAATATCATTGCAGTATCTGGCCTTTGCTGGACAATAGCACTATCACTTTTCTTATCATTATCTTTTTTAGAAAACATCTCCTTGATTTTTATAGTGGCCATTCCTTTCCAGGTAATGATTATTTTATTTTATATTTTCTTATTAAAAAGGAAGAGCAAATAATATGGCTATTGTAACATTATGCTTTGTAAGAAAAGGCGATAACTATTTAATGATAAATAGAAATAAACCACCATTTATGGGAATGTGGAATGTTTTGGGTGGTCATTTAGAAGAAAATGAAACAGTAAGTGAGTGTGCAATTAGAGAAATATATGAAGAAAGCGGAATAAAAGTTGATAATGTAACTCTTTTTTCAATATCAACTTGGAATTATGATGATGATGAAATTTATGTTTATTTATCGACGCTTCCTGATGACTTTGATGTATCTTCATATCCTAAAATAATCAATGAAGGGATAGTTGATTTTAAACCTATAAAGTGGATTACTCATCCTAAAAATTTTGGTGTTATTGATGATTTAAGACTATTTATTAAAGATATTGATGAAAACAAAAAGCAAAATTATCATTTGATCTATAATGATTCAAAATTGATCAAAGTTGAAAAAAATAATCGATAAAAATAAATTTTTTTATCGATTTTTTATTTTTGATAGTTATTGATTGCTTCTAGCAACTCATCATAAGTTATCATATCTATATCTTTTTTATTGTTTTCTTGCTTTTCAATATAAACAAGTTTACTACACTTTGACATATTTAACGTACATGAAGCCCCACAATCAACAATATAATGAATAACGTCAACAATCTCTTTTGACTTTAATAATATAATATGTGGCATAAATGCATAAACATCACCTTCATGTATTTTTTCATTACTAATTATTCTTTTTCTAGTATAGTTTTTTATTACATTGGCTATTCTTCTTCTCGTTAATTTTTCTTCGATATCTTTTGCAGACAATGTATGAGTAGAATAATTGCTAACACTTGAAATACAATCTTTATTTAAAAGATAAAGTTCAGATAAAGATATATTTTGTTGTTTGCAGACTTCTTTTGCTATCTTCATAGTTAAATAAGCATCATCATCGGATTTATGAGAAGTCATTTTAGGAATTTGATATTTTTCAGCAATGCTTTCTAAAGAGGCAACTGTTTGTGAGTTTTCAAGTTTCATTATAAGCTTTTGTATATCAAAATATTCATATTGTATTTGTTTTAAATGGTATCTATTACAAGCATCATAAATATATTTAACATCATTTTCTATCGACCAACCAAAAATCAATTGATCTTTGGCTTCTAAAATATTTTTCATCGATTTATAAAAATAAGGAAAAGGTGGACAAATATTATATTTACTAAGTGGATATGCATTCATTTTGCTTTTGATAATATGTTTATCAAAAGGTGATTGAGGATTCATCACAACATCAATTTTTGTTTTTATTTCAAATGTGTTAGTAGTAATAACATAACCAAATGTGCACATTTTACTAACATAATTGTAGCAATTTGCTCCTTCTATATCCAAAAATAAATATTGCACAAAACCACCTTCTTTTAAATGATTATAACAAAATATATTAGATATAACAAACATAAATGCTTATTTGTTATGTAATATTATGGTAATTAATTTTCACGATTACTTGGCCATTATTTTTTCTTTTATTTTTGTTGATGTTTTTAAGAATTACTTACCAATTCTTATTTATCGCAATTACAATTCCCATTATTAAAAAAGCAAAAAATGCAATTGACATAAATTGGTAAAAGTTTTACACTATTAAACTATATAATAGATAATCTATTAATAGATTATACTAAAATTAGAGGATTCAACGATGATATTTGGAAAGCATATAAATAAATATTACCTGAAGTATAGTTATGCATTATTGCTAGGCATTTTAGCTTTGCTTGCTGTTGATTATTTTCAACTAAGAATTCCAGAAATTTATGGAACAATAATTGATGGACTTGATCCAACAAAGGACTTTAAATTAACTAAAGAATTATTAAATAGCCTTTGCTTAGATATGTTAGTCATTGTTATTATTATGGTAATAGGCAGATTTTTATGGAGAGTTTGTTTCTTTCTTTCTGCTATTAAAGTTGAAACAAATCTTAGAAAAGAAATGTTTGCTCATTGCAAGGAATTATCGCAAAATTATTATCAACACAACAAAGTTGGTAATTTGATGTCTTTATTTACTAATGATATCGATACAATTAATGAATGTTTTGGCCATGGAATATTGATGGCCTTTGATGCTTTATGTTTAGGTGGTATGGCAATATATAAAATGTTTCGCTTAAATATTGTCTTAACCATATTATCTTTAATTCCTATGATTTTACTTGGTTTTATGAGTGTTATCGTTGGTAAATACATGATGAAAAAATGGAAATTAAGACAAGAAGCATTTTCATCTCTTTCAGATTTTTCTCAAGAAAGTTTTTCAGGAATTGCAGTCATCAAAGCTTTTGTAAAAGAAAGCAAAGAATTATTAGCTTTTAAAAAGATTAATAAGAATAACGAAAATGCTAATGTTGAATTTACCAAAGCCTCAGTTTTATTAAATGTTTTTGTGGCATTTTTTATAAATTCTATAGTATGCATTATTTTAGCAGTTGGTGGTTATTATGCCTATAAAGGACAATTTGATGCTGGAGAATTAGTAAGATTTGTCTCATATTTTAATTCTATTGTTTGGCCGATTATGGCAGTTTCTAGTTTAATAGAAATGACTTCTCGTGGAAAAGCATCATTAGATAGAATAAACAATCTACTTGAAAGTGAAGTTGAAGTTAAAGATAAAGATGATGTCATTAATTCAATTACATCAATAAATGGAAAAATCCAGTATAAAAATCTGACATTTACTTATCCAGATAGCGATATTAAAGCCTTAGATAATGTATCATTTACAATTCAAAAAGGGGAAAATATCGGAATTATTGGAAAGACAGGCTCTGGTAAAACCACACTAGTCGACTTATTATTAAGGACTTATAATGTTGATGATAATAGCATATTTATCGACGATATCGATATAAATAAAATTCCTATTAAAACAATTCGAAAATTTGCATCTTATGTCCCACAAGATAATTTCTTATTTTCTGATACAATCGCTAATAATATTGCTTTTTCAAGCGATAATAAAGTCGAAGATGATAAAATAAAAGAAGTCTCTATCCTTGCAGATTTAGATGAAAATGTCAAAGATTTTAAAGATGGCTATGATACGATGCTTGGTGAACGTGGTGTAACAATATCAGGTGGTCAAAAACAAAGAACATCTATTGCAAGAGCATTATTAAAAGATGCTTCAATCTTAATACTTGATGATGCCGTATCTGCAGTTGATACCAAAACTGAAAAGATTATTATCGATAATTTAAAGAAGACAAGAAAAGGTAAAACAACAATACTTATCGCTCATAGAATTTCAACCATTGAGCAAATGGATAAAGTTTTATTTATCGATGATGGAAAAATAATAGCTTTTGGAACACATGAGCAATTATTATCTTCGTGTGAACAATATAAGCAAATGGTTGAATTGCAACGTCTTGAAGATGAATGTGGAGGTGGCAACGCATGAATCCTTTAATCTATGTATCAATTATTTTATTTTCTTTTGCTGCTATTTTTATAATTGCTTATATTTGTATCAAAGACAAAAAAGAAGCTTTCGGTTTTGATAGAAACATGAAAGATAAAGAAATTATCAAACGTTTATATGGCTACATTAAACCTTATTATAAAATCTTATTCTTGATTTTCTTTATCATTTTATTTACAAATTCAGCCGATATTATCTTGCCATTAATTTCTGGTGATATAATCTCAATTTTACAAACTAAAGGCGGCTTTAAATATTCGCTAATCGTCAATGATGTAATCTTTTATGTGACATTACTTTTATTATCATTAATTTGTGTTTATATTCAAGCTATCATATTACAAAAAATCGGGCAAAAAATTGTTTCAAAACTTCGTGAAGATTTATTTACCCATATCGAAGGCTTATCTGCTAACCAATTAAATCACATACCAGTTGGTAAATTAGTTACTAGAGTTGCAAATGATACAAATGCCGTATCTATGATGTTTACAAACATTTTTGTAAATCTATTTAAAAATGCAATTTTAGTTATTGGATTTGTCGTAGCGATGTTTTTAGTAAATGTTAAACTTGCACTTCTTGTGATGTGCTTTGTTCCATTTATCATCTTATTTACTTTAATCTTTGTAAAGTTTTCAAGAAGAGCTTATCGAAAAGTAAAAAATACAACAACTGATATGAACACCTTTTTATCTGAAAACCTTTCAGGAATGAAAATAACACAAATCTTCAATCAAGAAAATAAAAAGATGAAAGAATTTAATCAAAGAAATGAAGCATTACGCAAATCAAAATATGGTAGAATTGCCGTGTTTAGTATTTTTAGACCTACTGTTTATATGCTTTATGTTTTAAATTTATTATTGTTATTTTATCTTGCTGGTAGCGACGCTATTAACAATGTTACTTTTTTAAATCAAGTTATCACTTGTGAAACAATCGTTATATTTTATACATATATTGGCTCATTTTTCAATCCAATTCAAACTCTTGCCGAACAATTTGATTCACTGCAATCAGCCTTTGCTTCAAGTGAAAAAATCTTTTCAATTTTAGATATGAAAAATGAAATTGTCGATGATGAAAATGCTATTGAAATAGAACATTTACAAGGTGAAATTGAATTTAAAGATGTCTGGTTTGCATACAATGAAAACGAATGGGTTTTAAAAGGTGTTTCTTTTAAAATCTTGCCAAAGCAAACGGTAGCTTTAGTAGGTTCAACCGGTAGTGGTAAATCTACTATATTATCGTTATTAGTTAGAAACTATGATATTCAAAAAGGACAAATTTTAATTGATGGAATCGACATTAAAAAGATTAAAATTTCCTCCCTTAGAAAACATTTTGGTCAAATGTTACAAGATGTATTTATCTTTTCTGGAACAATTAGAAGCAATATCGTTTTAAGAGATGAAAATATTAGCGATGAACAAATAATTCAAGCTTGCGAATATGTTAATGCAATGCACTTTATCAATAAGCTTGACAATAAACTTGATGAGGTAGTTCGTGAAAGAGGAAACAATTTTTCCGCAGGACAAAGACAACTTATATCTTTTGCTAGAACTATTGTTCATAAACCTGAAGTTATGATTTTAGATGAAGCAACAGCTAATATCGATACAGAAACTGAAGTGTTAATTCAAGATTCTTTAAATAAAATGATGAATATTGGCACGATGATAATCGTCGCACATAGACTATCGACAATCCAACATGCAGATAATATTATCGTCTTATCTCATGGAAATATTATCGAACAAGGAAATCATCAACAACTTTTAAAAAATAAAGGAAAGTATTATAAACTTTATCAACTACAATTCCATAAAGAACAAATTAAAAACAATATATAAAGTGATAATGTTGTATTTATTATCACTTTTTCTTTATTTCATTTAAATAATAAAGTAAAATATATCATGAAAGAGGTAAAAAAACTATGAAATTAGATTCTCATTTAATTTGTAAAACAAATCCAAAAACTAACAAAAATAATATCGTTTACTATTTAAATTATAGAATTAGCGTATTGCAAGATCGCTTGTTTAGAATTGAACAAAACAATCAAAAGATATTTAGAGATGATGCAACTTTAAACATCTTTTTTAGAAACACTAAAAAAGTAGATTTTAAAACTAAAATAGAAGATGATGCTTTAAAGATTATTACAAACGCTGTTACACTAGTAATTAAAAAAAATCGTGAGGATTGCTATGTTATTTTAAACAATAACGAAATAAAAATAGATAATAAAGGTAATTTACTTGGCACTTATCGTACTTTAGATGGTTTTGATGGACAATATTATATCTATAGTAAAAGAAAAAAGAAAATAAAACTATCATATGGTGTATGTTCAACTACTGGAGTAGCTTATTTTGATGATGCAAATAGCTTTTCATTAAATGAAAATGGCGAAGTAATCAATGTTTTAGCAAAAGGTATTGATCATTATGTTTTTGCATATGGTAATAATTATCAAGAGGCGATAAAAGCTTTATATTTATTAACAGGTCCAACTCCTTTAATTCCTCGTTTTGCTTTTGGTAATTGGTGGAGTAGATATCACGCTTATAGCGATGAGGAATATTTATCTCTTCTTGATAAATTCATCGAAAAAGATATTCCTTTAACTGTTGCAACAATTGATATGGATTGGCACTATTCCTCTGATGAACAAATCAATGAAGAATTTATGATTGACAAATTAAATAGAAATAGTGAAGAATATCTTGGTACAACTAGTGGATATGGTTGGACAGGATATACTTGGAATAAACATTTATTTAAAGATTATAAAGCATTTTTAAAAGAAATTCATGATAGAAATTTAAAGATAACCTTAAATTTACATCCTGCAAATGGTGTTCGTTATTGGGATGAAAACTATAAAGCAATGTGTGAAGCTACAAATATTGATCCATCAACATATCATTATGTTCCTTTTAACATTTTTAACAACCAATTTATCAATGCATATTTTTCAATTCTTCATAAACCATATGAAAATGATGGAGTTGACTTTTGGTGGATGGATTGGCAACAAGGAACAACATGGGGCAAATATAAAATGGATCCTTTATGGTCATTAAATCATTATCATTACTTAGATCACGCCTTAAATCATAATACACCTTTAATCTTATCAAGATATTGTGGTATTGGCTCTTTACGTTATCCTTTAGGTTTTTCAGGAGATACATCTATTACTTGGAACACTTTAAAGTATTTACCATATTTCACGCTTACTGCTAGCAATGTTGGTTATACATACTGGAGCCATGATATTGGTGGTCATCATTTAGGCGTTAAAGATGATGAACTTTATGTGCGTTTTATCCAATATGGTGTATTTTCTCCTATTTTAAGACTTCATTGCACTTGTATGGTTACTATTACTAAAGAACCATGGGTATATAAAAATGGTAGTGGCGAGATCGCTATTAATTTTTTAAGACTTAGACATTCATTAATACCATTTTTGTATTCTTGTAGTTATCAAAATCATCTATTTGGCAAAGCCTTAGTTGAACCATTATATTATCATTATCCTAACAATGAAAATGCTTATTTATATAAAAATGAATATTTCTTTGGTGATTTGCTAGTTCAACCAATTACAAGCAAACTTAATAGTGATGGCTTTGTAAGAGTAAAAATGTGGATTCCTGAAGGAAAATGGACAGATATATTTACTAACGAAGAGTATGTTAGTCCTCAAAACGGAATGAATATTACACTTTTAAGAACTCTTGATACAATTCCCGTTTTAGCACGTCAAGGAAGCGTCATTCCTTTTTCATTAGATAAAGGAAATCAAGTTGATAATCCTAAAAACATTAAAATTGATGTTTATAGTGGTAATGGTTCTTTTATATTATATGAAGATAATTATTATAAAAACAAATCACAAAAAGCTAAAACTATTTTTACAAATACTTATGTTGAAAATAATGATGATAAACAAATTAAAGTTAATATTACTCATTTAGGAAATAAAAGTGTTATTCCAAGTAAAAGAACCTTAAAGTTTGTCTTTAAAAACGTCTTAGAAAAAAATGTTTCTATTATAGTTAAAGAAAACGGCAATGAAATTGCTTTTAAACATATCTACGATTACTTTTTAACACTAACATTTGATTATAAGCCTTTTAATGATTATGAAATAATTATTAATTATAAAGAAGATTTCTTAGCAAAAATTAAAGAAAAAATAAAATTAATGCTAACGACTTTAAGTGGCGATAATGTTGCTAAAAGTAATTTGTTTGATAAAATTTATTATCAATGTTTTTCACTTGACGAAATCATCAATGCGATAAATGATTTTAATATTAATAAAACAATTAAAGAAAAATTATTAGAAATGCTTCATTATTAATTTTAATTTTATGGTAACACTTTATATGGTGATACCATGGATTTATATATTAAAAAAATAAGTGGAAGAGAAGTATTAGATTCAAGAGGCAACCCTACAGTAGAAGCAGAAATTTATTTATCAAACAATATAGTTGGAAGAGGAATCGTTCCAAGTGGAGCTTCAACAGGAATTAAAGAAGCCTTAGAATTAAAAGATGATGACTTAAACCGTTTTAATGGATTAGGTGTTTTAAAAGCTATTAATAATATAAATACTAAGATTAATGATCATTTTACAAATTATCTCATTAATGATGTTTTTAGTTTTGATAAAGCACTTATTGAACTTGATAATACTACTAATAAAAAAAGTCTTGGTGCTAATGCCATTTTAGCTGTGTCATTAGCTTTTTATAATGCCTTAGCAAAATCTTATCAAATTCCTTTATTTATTTTATTTGGCGGTATATTTACATTTAATATGCCAATTCCAATGCTTAATATCTTAAATGGTGGCATGCATGCTAATAATGCCTTAGATGTCCAAGAATTTATGATCGTTCCTATTTCCTTTCCATCATTTAAAAAAGCACTTCAAGCAAGTGTTGAAGTTTATCAACAACTAAAAATAATATTATCAGAAAGCAAAATGTCCACAAGTGTTGGTGATGAAGGAGGTTTTGCACCACTTCTTAATTCGACTACAGATGCCTTAGATTTATTAATAAAAGCAATTAAAAAAGCCTCATATCTTCCAAAAAAAGATTTTATGATTGCTCTTGATATTGCAAGCAGTGAATGGAAAGTTAAAGATCAAGATTTATATATTTTACCTAAAAGCAAAAAACAATATAGCAGTGAACAGTTGATTTCTTATTATGAAAAACTAATAGTAAAATACCCGATTCTTTCGATTGAAGATGGCCTTGCAGAAGATGATTATCAAGGATGGATTTTAATGAGTAAAAGACTTAAAAAGAAAGTCTTATTGGTTGGCGATGATATGTTTGTTAGCAATTCATCTTATTTAAAACATGGAATTGAAAATAATTATGCAAATGCTATACTTATAAAACCAAATCAAGTAGGAACAATATATGAAACATTAAATTGTATCTTTTTAGCTAAAAGAAACAATTATAAAGTGATTGTATCTCATCGCTCTGGTGATAGTGAAGATACCTTTATTGCTTCTTTAGCCGTTGGTGTGCAAGCAGACTTTGTAAAATTTGGTGCACCTTGTCGGGCAGAAAGAACGGCAAAATATAACGAATTATTAAGAATTGAAGAAAAACTTTCAAAATAAAAATGTGGTGAATTCACCACATTTTTTCCATTATATTTTATTATCAAATTTTTTTAATTCTTCCACGTCTTCTTTTGTTGCATCAATATTATATTTTTTTAAGATAAGCTCATCTTTTTTATAATATTTCCATAAAATTACTAAAAATACAGCTAAAATTATGGCGATTGAAATAGAAAGAACTAATAGTGTAATAACTAATGGAGCATTTTCAAATAAAAAACTCGCTGCTTTATCTGAAGATGACCCTTCATTATTTTCCATAACTTGACTTAATAAAAGTAATATTTTCATTATTTATTATCCTATGCTTGAGCAGCTTTATGACTAGCGATAATCTTTTCTGCTTGTTCACGAGGAACTTCAGCATAGCGTAAAAATTCGTGAGTAATATCTGCTTGAGCTTGAGTTAATGTCTTAAGTTCAACTACACAACTAGATAATTCAATTTGTGGGATTTCAGAAGTGATAACTTGATTATCACCATCAACTGAGAATTCACCAACTAATCCTCTATGTTTTGAAACGTTTGACATAACATCACCAACGAATTCATTTGGAACTGTAATTGTCATCTTCAAGATTGGTTCAAGAAGAATTGGTTTAGCTTTTTCCATACCAGCTTTGAAAGCTAAAGATGCTGCAATTTTAAATGAAATTTCGTTTGAGTCAACTGGGTGATATCCACCATCATATAAATCACATTTAATATTAACTACTGGATTACCAGTTAAAATACCAGTCTTACATGCTTCAATTAAACCTTTTTCTACAGCAGGAATGAAGTTTGTTGGAACTGAACCACCAAATACTGAGTTAACGAATTCGAATTCTTTTTCAGATGGTGAGAAACGAATCCAAACGTCACCATATTGACCAGCTCCACCTGATTGTTTCTTGTGTTTTCCTTCAACATCAGATGTTCCTTTAATAGTTTCTCTATATGGAACTTTAGCATCTTCTGTTGTAGCTTGACATTTATATGTAGCTTTAATTTTATTTAAAATTGTATCGATATGTGTTCCACCTTGACAACCAACTAATAATTGTTTAGTTTCTGGAACTCTTTCTACGCTAATAGTTAAATCTTCAACTGAAGCTCTCTTTAAACCATCAGATACTTTTGGTTCATCATTTTTATTATCAACTTTAATACCAAAGAAAACAACTGGTTGAGGGAAACGAATTGGAGAAATCAAAGATGCTGATGCATCACCAAATGTATCGTTAGTATCTAATGCGTCAACTTTTGTTACAACACCGATATCTCCAGCTACAATTTCATTAGTTGGAACGATATCTTTGCCATTAGGATAACCTAAAACACCAATTTTAATCTTTGATTGTTTATTTACATTATATGATTCGCTATTAGCAGTGATTTTTCCACTTTTAACAAATACATAAGAAATTCTTCCTTGGAAAGGATCAACAACAGTCTTATATACTAAAGCACTAGGTAATCCTGAATTATTTACTCCCTCGATTGTATCAACTGCAGGAGCATAAGTTGCAATAAAGTCCACTAATTCTTCAACACCAACCATAGTTGAAGCTGATGTAAATAATACTGGAATTAATTCGCCAGCTGCGATGGCTTTTGGTAAACCAGCTTTAACTTCATCAGCACTGATTTCTTCACCTTCAAGGAATTTCATCATGATTTCATCATCGCAATTAGCAACCTTTTCAGTGATTTCATCCATATGATCATCAAGTGTACTTCTTACTGATGTAAATGCTGATGCAATTCCACTAGGTTCATTCATCATAACGCATTTACCATTAAATAATTCTTGAAGAGAAGCAAAAGCTTTATCAACTTCTGAATTATCTTTATCTAGTTTATTAACTACTATGATACATGGCTTTTTGTTTTCTTTTAAAAATTTTGCTGTACGCTTTGTACCTACTTCAACAGCTTTAGGACGAACAACTACTAATGAAACTGATGAAACTGATAGTGGAGCTAATACTTCACCAACAAAATCAAAAAATCCAGGAGTATCAAGAAAGTTCATTTTAACGTCTCCACGTTCAAGCGAACTAACTGCTGAATAAATTGTCATTTTTGCGTCTTTTTCTTCTTTTGTAAAATCTGATACTGTATTACCACTCTCAACTTTTCCTCTTGCTGAAATTTTCTTACCAGCAAACAAAATTGCTTCAAGTAAAGAAGTCTTTCCTGTGCCTTGATGGCCCATTAAGGAAATGTTTTTAATTTGATTTGGTAAATAAGTTTTTGCCATAAATATAACCTCCTATTTAGATTTAATCTAATTTGACTAACATATTAATTGTAGCATTTTATTGTGCTCTTGCCTATATTTTTTTAAAAAAATATACAATTATTTTTATTTGATAATAAAAAAGAGTGATTTTTTCTAAAAAATGTTATATAATAATAATGCCATTGCGATAGGTAATTTCGAACCAGGTCAGATTAGGAATAAAGCAGCCTTAAGGAACCAACTATGTGCGATGGCTTTTTTATGCTTTAAAGGCACCATAATGGTGCCTTTATTTTATTTGATTGTCACTACATCTGAATAGATATAAAAATTCGTCTTACTTCCACCAGATATCCACGTAGTCTTATGTTTTAAAACTATCTTGATATCACCAGAATTAGTTCTAGTAAGTTGATTACCTTTTGCAATAGCATTATCAGATAAAACAATTATTTCTACATCTGTTTCGATAGTCTTTTCATTCTTATAATTTATTGAAGTTGCGCTTAATGTTTTTGTCTCATTGCTAGCAAGAGTTAATGGTTCATCAACTTCTAACATATATTTATTATTACTAAAGAAAGGAATATAATTTACTGTAAATGCTCTATTGCCATCGATAATATTTGTTAATAACTGTGCAGCACTTCCATAATCATAAGTCCATAACCAATACATTTGCCCTCTAGCGTTTGATTCTTGTAATGCCTCTTGTGAAACTGTAGACCATTGGGAAGCAAGAGAAACTCCACGTGATAAATATGAATTATAAGACTCCCAATATTCATCATTATTTCTACGATATACAGTATTTAAATATCCAACTTGAATTCCTGAATCATAATCTTTTAATTGTTTTGCAGTAGTCTCAGAAAAAGTAATCATAGAAATTCTATTATACCATCCTTTTTCTTTTGCAAGTTCTATTGCAGCTACTCCAGTAGTGTATAAATTATCTTTTACTTCAATTACTATTGCTTTATCTTTATACTCATCTGTTGAAAAGTAAGCAAAAACTTCATTTAATGAAGGAATATGATAATCATATGAATACGTTGAACCAACAAGTAGTGGAATTGATTGAAGTTGTAAAAGTGTAGAATTTTTTACTGTTAAGTTAGTATTGGAATATGCTGCTGTCGTTTCATCATGAATTACAGCAAGTTTATTATCACTAGTCATATGAACATCAAGTTCAATAGCAATCGCTCCTTGATCAAATGCCCATTTAAATGATTCTATCGTGTTTTCAGGAAGTTTTACATCAGGATTAGTATTATTAGTTCCAGCCCCACGATGTCCTGTAGCTAATGGAACAGATAATAATGAGTGTACGTGATTATAAACCATCGATGAACTTTCATCGACATTAAAGATGTCTTCATCGTATAATGTAAATGTTTGATTTTGCACATTTTTATTATATGTTGCCGCAATTAATTTAACACCAGTTAAAGCACTTTGAATCAAAGAAAAGTCACTACCATCTTTGGCATTTGCAACAATGCTATAACCAAGTGCTGTTGCTTTTATAATACTTTCTTTACTAAGTAAATTACTATCGATTAATACCATATCAGCATGATGTTTTCCTGCTTCTTTACAAATACTTCCTATTTCATCATATGTTTCAAATGAAGAAACATTTGATGGAATATAACATAATCTCGTATATGGCATATATTCTTTTGCTTTATCTAAAACATCTTTATTGCTTGACCATATAGCTAAATCAATTATTCCATATGAATTACATATTTCTACTACATCATTTAAATGCCTTTCGTCTTCAACTTGAATGTTTGGAATATAAATACAACTTAAATCTAAAAGCAATTCATTTAAATTAACTTCCATTAATTCACCAGTTAATGTATAAAGTTTGTCGTTTTCAACTTTAGCAAAAAATTGTTGTCCATATTCATCAACGCCAAATATTTCATCAACTGTTTTTCCAGAAGCGATTGTAAATGGCATCGTTTCATCAATACCAGCATCATCCATATCAATTCGTGTCTTTTCTTTATTAGCATAAGATAATTTCTTTGTGTTTTCATCAAGCGATAATTTTATATTTGAAATATTAACCATACATCCCGCACATTGAAAACCAAAATCACCACTTGCTATTTCTGGTAGTGTTGCTTCAACAACACTTTCAACGCCATTACAAGATAATTTCCCCGTAAATGAAGTATTTGAAACAGAAAGTTTAACATGCACTACATCATTTTCATTTAATACGCCAAGAGAAGTATCATCCCATTTTCCTACATATGGATATGAATAAGATGATTCAGCAGTTACGTAAGTTACTTCAATTGAATTATTCAAAGCAGTATTTTTTCTAAAATCAAATTGATAATAAGGGAATTTATTCTTACTATGAAAAACAACCCCCATCCATCTTGTATTATCAGCAGCATTTAAAAACTTAACATCGCACTCGATAGTATAATTTGTCGAATATTTCTCATTTAAACTATAGGTAATTCTACTCCATGTTGAACCTGTAGATGATAAGGTTATCGACTTATCATCATTGATTAAAACATCTGATGAAAACCCGCTTCTTTGCTTATAATTTGTAAGATCTATTTCTTCTGGATAATCATAACGAGCATCTTCGTTTTCGCTAACATTAAGACAAATTGAAAACTTTTTTGAACCGTTTTCTTTGGCGTTGATGTTATATATCCCAGCTTGATTCATTTTTAAAATACCATTTACTATTTCAATACCTTGACTTGAAAATTCATAAGTTAATTTTTGCGTTTTTAAACGAGATGAATCAATACGACGTAAGTCAAATGTTTCATTGACAACACCATATAAATATACAACATCGTAGGATGAATTTACTCTCGTATAATAATCGATAGTTTCTTCTTCACTAGAACTTTCACTAATTAATGATGATTCATTAAAGCTATCTACGTTTGATTCATCATTGTTGTTATTACACCCAAACAAAATCATCGATATCATTAATAAAAGCAGATTTTTTTTCTTCATATTTTATTTCTCCTATTAATACAAATTAACAACATTATTTTAACATTTTTCACCATCAATGTAAAAAATTATTGATAAAAATTGTAGTTTTTAGCTAGTCCACCAACACTTGTTTCCTTATAATTTTGATTTAAGTCTTTCCCTGTTTCATACATTGTTTTAACAACTGTATCAAAAGAAACTTTTCTTGTACCTGAAAGAAGCGATGCCAAACTTACCGCATCAAGCGCTCTAATTGCGGCTACAGCATTTCTTTCAATGCAAGGAATTTGAACCAAACCATTAACAGGATCACATGTTAGCCCAAGATGATGCTCTAAAGCGATTTCTGCAGCATATTCAATCTCTTCAATATTTAAATCATTTAGATAAGCTATAGCTGCAGCTGCCATAGAACATGCCGAGCCAATTTCTGATTGACAACCAGCAAAAGCTCCACTAATTGCAGCATTTTGCTTTATTACATTTCCAATAATTCCAGCGACAGCTAAAGCATCAATTATTTTTTCTTTGCTTATTTTTTTCTTTTCTTTTAAGTAAAATAAAACAGCTGGTAAAACACCACATGCCCCACATGTAGGAGACGTTACAACTATTGCGCCACTAGCATTTTCCTCACTTGATGCAAAAGCAAAAGCGCTAACTAACCTAACTTTTCTTTCATCATCACTTTCATCACTTTTACTTTGTAAAAATAAACGTGATGCTTTTCTTAAGACATGTAAATTACCAGGAAGTTCTCCATCTTTATGTAAACCATTTAATATGGTCGTTTCCATTGTCTTATAAACTTTATTTAAATAAGATTTGATATCTTTACAGTCAAAGCGATATACAAACTCGCTTAAAGATATTTTATTATCATTACAATATTTTTTAATTTCATCAAAAGAGGCAAAGTTATAATATTCTTTTTCTTTTCTTTTTCGATCATTTTCAACAACTATTGAGCCACCACCAATAGAATAGATAACAACTCTTTTAAAAAATTTATCGTTATCATCGTATAAATTAAACCACATTGTATTTGGGTGTTTAGTTTGTGATAAACAATCAAATTTAATACTAACATTTTTATCTTTTAAAGTTTCATAAATAATTTTATCTGTCAAATGCCCTTTCCCAGTTAAAGCTAAAGAGCCAAAAAGAATAACCTCAACTTTTTTTGCTTGCGGATATTTTTTTAAAATGTAATGACATGCTTTATCTGGTCCCATTGTATGAGAACTACTAGGGCCATGACCTATTTTATATAACTGTTTTAAGGATTGCATAAAATCACCCTTTCCAGCCATATTATACATATTTTTTTTAAAATAATCTATAAATAGATTATAATGATTTATTTTTTTATCATCTTCATCGATAAATTTTTATCATTTAATATGTTTTGTTTATACGATGTTATTATACTTTTTTCTAAAGCACAATTAACTAGTCCTTCATCGATAACATTATCGATAACATTATCAAGTGCAAAACCTTGCTTTTCAAATAAGTATAAAGCTAAAGAACCAGGAATATTATTGATTTCATTAAAGTATAACTTATCACTATCTAAATCGTATAAAAAGTCGATTCTAACAATATATTTTGCTTTTAAATTTATATATACTTTTCTGGCATATTCTTTGATAAGATCGTTTAATTTTTTATCTATTATTGCGGGAATTTCTCTTTTTTGACCACTCATTGATTTTTCTTTATTTTGATATTTATCTTGATAGCTTAACACTTTATTATGACTTACTTTTTCAATGCATGAATACTTTATTTCTCCTTTATATTCAAATAATGCGATGTTGTATTCATCAAAATGGTTTAATTTTTTTTCAACCATAATAGTATTTGTTAAGCAAAGTAACTCATCAATACGCATAAATAATTCTTCATCGTTATCTACTTCATAAACACCAACACTGCTTCCAAGATTGCTAGGTTTTAAAATAACAGGATATGATATTTTGTTTATAAACTTTAATAGTTCACTTGAATCGTATGTTTTATTTATTTCAAAACATTTTAATGTTTCTACATTACAAAGCGTTTTTGATAGTATCTTATCTTGTCCTATAGTTGCTGAATATATATCTTGTGCTATAACATCGATATTTAATGTTTTAAAAAATGCATAAATTGTTCCATCTTCACACATCTTTCCATGAGATATTATCCAAACAGCTTCAAAAGAAATCTTTTTACCATGCACTTTTATTTTATTTTCATTCGCATAAAATGTGACTTTGTACCTATTATTTTTTTTAAATTCTTTATATGTATTAATATCATCTAGTTTTTTAAAATGATAAAATACTCCATCTTTTAAATAACACAAAAGTAAATTATACTTTCCACTATACTTCTTTTTTATTTGTAATGCACTTATAATACTAATTTCATGTTCAACAGAACTTCCACCATATACAAGTAAAATATTATTCATTATCGTTCCTCACTTTGTTCCTCACTTTAAATATATATCGGGTACATCATTTTCAATTAAAATCGTTAGTTTTTCATCATAATAATTATTCTTCAAGTAATTATATGCATCATTAAATGATGATAATTCTATTTTATGATTTATAAGAGCATTAAATGATGGCTTATTAATTAACAATGATAAATCCACACATTCATTGATCTTATCAGCTAATAAATTATTATAGGAATCATCGATTTGTTCGATAATTCCAGGTGTTATCAACACTTTTTTGTTATCAAATGACTTCAACACTTCTAAAGCGTTTATAAAGCCTTCAATATTGCTATTATAGGAATCATCTATTATAATCCAATTATTTTGATAATGTAAAGACAAGCGATGTTTAACATTTTCAAGTTTACTTACACTTAAAACAATTTGCTTTTCACTAACATTTAACAAATATGCTACAAGCATGGCACATAATACATTGTAATAATTGTGTTTACCTAGTAATTTAATATCAGTATTTATTCTTTTATTTTCTAAAAATACTATTTGCTTATCTATATCCATATAAGCTGTAGCATTTTTATCAATCAAAGAAAAGGTTTTACTAGTACAAGATATATTTTTTTTATCGACATATTTATCGTCTATTGAATAAATTGCCATCTTTTTTGCAGCATGCAATAACTTACATTTTTCTTTAGCTATGTTTTCTATATTTTTAAACGTTTTTATATGTTGCTTACCAATTTTAGTCAAAACAGCAATATCGATTGGTATATTTTTAATCACTTTATTCATGCCATTTATTTTATCGACACCAACTTCCAATATTAATACTTCATGATATGGCTTTAACATTTCATTAATCGTCAGTAAAATACCATTCAAAGTATTGTATGATTTTGGACTTTTAAGTGTATGATATGTTTTTTTAATTAACTCATAAATATAGTTTTTAACGCTAGTTTTGCCATAACTTCCCGTAATTGCTATAACTAAAACATTATATTCTTTAAGTTTTCTTTTAGCTTTTTTAATATATTTTCTTTGAATTATTTTTTCTATTAAACAAGAAATAATAAAAGAAAGCCAATAAATTAATAAATTATAAACTATTAGGTAATAAAATAATGAATCATAAAAAAATAAGAAATTTATAAGATTTAATATTTCAAATATTACAAGTTGTCTTTTTATTCTTTTACTAAAGACAAATTTTTTTATTTTATTGGCTATTTTATCGATAAAAAGACAAGGAAATAATATGATAAAGTATTTATTTACTAGCGTTAATAGTAAAATAATAGTTGCTATCACTACTTTTATTATTATTCTTTTTTTATTTTCAAATATATAGTATATATATCTTTTTATTTCATAATATTGATTTTGTAATATATTACTAATATAAATAAATCTATTATGTTGTAATAAAATAAACAACACTATAATGATAATATTCATGATGTTTTCACCAGACTTTTGATAACACTAACAATAAAATCATTATGATATAAATAAGCAAAGTGATCTCCTTTTAATTTTAAGATTACGCAATCTTGTGCTTTCCTTTTTATTTTTTTTGCTAAATACATAGGAGTAATATCATCGTTTTCGCCCCAAAACAATATTATTGGTGATTTTATTTCAATTAATTGTTTTTCAACTCTTTGGTTAATGACATTGCTCATGGTTTTTTTCATCACACCATCTAACGCCTTATAATCGTCACTTCCAAATTTATTTAATATTTTTTTAAAACATTTAATATGTTTCATTATTTTATATATATAAACTTTTAAATAATATCTTATCCCTCTTTTTTTATGATAAATAGAAGGAGCGCATAAAAAAAGTGCTTTAACATTTAATTTGTCACATAATAAAATTGCTAATTTTCCACCAAATGAATGAGCAAATATGTAAGAAACTATAAATTTGTTTTCTTTTAAAAATACTAATATTGATTTCTTATAATCAAGTAAAGTAATACTATGATTTAATTTTTCGTTTTTTCCAAATCCTAATAAATCTATTAATAAAATATTAGCGTATGTTATATCATTTACTAGCGGATAAAAATAAGTGTAATTGCATCCCCAACCATGAAGAAATAAAATTGTTTCACTAGCATTGTTATTAATGTATTTATAAGATGTTATTTGACACATAAAATCACCATATTATAATATGAAAAAAGTTAAAAAAGTATATCAAATGCAAAACTTTATATTTTTTTACTTGTAAAAAAATATATTAGATAGTATAATGAAGTAAAAGGAGCGGTGATGCGATTATGGGATTTATGTTTTGGGGCTGGATTATTATATTGATCGTTTCTGTGATTATAGAAATCGCCACAAATGATTTAACAAGTATTTGGTTCGCAGCTGGTGCTTTTGGAGCCATCATTTCCAACTTGTTTTTACACGACACATTAATCTATGTTCAAATAATTGTATTTGCAATAATTTCAATTGCCTTTATCTTAATTGTAAAACCAATTATTAAAAAGCGTATTAATGTCCCAGTTGTAGCAACAAATGTTGATGCAATGATAGGTCAAAAAGTGCTTGTAGTAGAAAAAATTGAAGAAGGTTTGCCAGGAGCTGTTAAAAGCGAAGGAATTGAATGGACTGCAGTAACTGACAAAGAGACTTGTTTACCAGGTGATTTTGTCATCATCAAAAAGGTAGTAGGAAATACCTTGACAGTAGAAAAATTTATAGGAAAAGAGGAAAAAGAATGATCGTTTTATCTAGTTTAACAGGACTTTTAGTTGTAATTGGTATTGTGTTTGTTTTAGTATTAATCGCTTTATTTTCAAGTATTGTTATCGTTCATCAAACAGAAGCTTATATCGTTGAAAGAATCGGTAAATATCATTCAACTTTAGATGTAGGATTCCACATGATTATTCCATTTATTGATAAAGTTGTAAAGAAAGTATCTTTAAAAGAACAAGTTGTTGATTTCAAACCACAACCTGTTATTACAAAAGATAATGTTACTATTCAAATCGATACAGTTGTTTTCTTTCAAATAACTGATGCTAGAATGTTTACATATGGGGTTTCAAATCCAATGGCTGCTATTGAAAATCTAACAGCTACTACACTAAGAAATATTATTGGTGATCTAGAACTTGATGCTACATTGACATCAAGAGATGTCATCAATTCAAAAATGAGAATGATTCTTGATGAAGCAACTGATTCTTGGGGTATTAAAGTTCGTAGAGTTGAACTTAAAAATATCATTCCTCCAAGAGATATCCAAGAAGCAATGGAAAAACAAATGCGTGCTGAAAGAGAAAGACGTGAAAAGATTTTACAAGCTGAAGGTGAGAAAAAATCTGCTATTTTAATTGCTGAAGGTGAAAAAGAATCTATCGTTTTAAGAGCTGAAGCTAAAAAGCAAGCATTAATTGCTGAAGCTGAAGGTGTTTCAAAATCAATTCAATTAATTAACGATTCAAATCCATCAAAAGCATACTTAACAATTAAAGGTTATGAGGCTTTAGAAAAAGTTGCTGATGGAAAATCAACTAAATTAATTATCCCAAGCGAACTTTCATCATTAACTTCTGTTGTTGCAGCAGGTGTTGAAACTGTTGAAAGTATGAAAAACAAAGAATTAAAAAAATAAAATATAATAATTAGTGTTCACTTTAAAAAGTGAGCACTTTTTTTCTACATAAACACATAATATATTAATGAAAGGAGATTTTTATATGGTAAATCAATATTATGATTATCAATTTCTTTCTTCCTCATTAAGACCAACCGTTCCAAACTTTGTAAATCTAATTAAGCCAAAAAAAAGTATAACTTCTTCTTTGCTTTCTAAAAACTCACTAAATAGCGTTAATACGATGATTGATAGCGCCTTAAAAATAATTCGTGTATATGATCAAGCCGTTCCTATTATAAATCAAACAAGACCATTAATTGGCAATATTAAAACAACTTTTAAAGTCGCCAAAGCATTTAAAAGATTTTCAAATGAATCCTCTCTTGAAAAAGCTTT
>JALEMY010000076.1 GCA_022767485.1 Erysipelotrichaceae bacterium | reverse complement strand
ATATTTATACATTTATAGTAATGAAGACGCTTCATTTATATTAAATGATGTATCGTTTATTTATAAAGCTGATATAGGATATTTTTCAAATGATACATTTATCGTAGAAAAAAGTGAGATAATTAATCCTGTAATTGAAATTAAAAAAGATCAATTATATCGTATTCGTATTCGAGAATATTTAAAAGAAGTTGTATCGAATACAAATGATAATATTTAAGGTGGTGAATATATATGTATTCATGTCAAGTTAAGTCTTTAGTTTATTATGAACATCATGAAAATGATTATGTCATGCAACATCAACATAATTGTTATGAGTGTGTTTTTTATCAAAAAGGTAAAGGAACACTAACAGTTGATAACGAAGTATATCAATATGAAGGGCCATGCATTAGTATTGTAAGTTCTAATTTAAAACATGATGAAAAAACTGAAGAGTTTACAACGGTTTATATCGTTTTATTTGATATGACAACAAAAGATATTTTAAAACCATTTACCTTATTAAAACTTGGTGAAAAAGATAATAAATTCATCAATAAAATATTTGAAAAATTATGTAAAGAAGAAAAAAATAAAGAGGCATATTATCATGAGATGATGAGTTCTTATTTTAATTTAATCATTACGAAGTGTTTAAGGCTTACAAATGCATTGAACAAAAAATCACCAAATAAAGAACTTGTAAGACGAATTAAAGACTACATTAAGGAAAATTATAAACAAAATATTGATTTTTCTTTGATTGCTTCCACATTTGGCTATAGTTATGATCGTTTTCGCCACATTTTTAAAGAAGAAACAGGAACATCTATAAATCAATATTTATTAAATTGTAGACTATATGCCGCAAAGCAAATGCTTTTAAACACAACACTTTCAATCAAGGAAATTGCTATAGAGTGTGGATTTAAAAGTTATGTTTATTTCAACAATTTTTTCACAGAAAAAATGAATATATCGCCTTTGCAATTTAGAAATTCATCAAAAAATCAAATAGATATCAATGTTATTAAAATAGAAAGAAGTTGAAAATATGAGTATAAAATTATTAATTGACACAGACCTTGGTGGCGATTGTGATGACGTTGGGGCAATCGCACTAGCAAACATATTACAAAATAATAACAAAGTAGAAATTATTGGTATTACCCATACAACATCTCTTTCCTGGGGTGTTCCTTGCATTGATATTATCAATAGATATTATCATCATCAAATTAAAATTGGTGCTAATATGGATGATAATTATTGCAATGATAATTGTAATCGTTACGCGCAAAAAATGGCAGAAAGGTTTTATTCATCATATAAGGATAGGAAAGATGCTAAGGAAGCAATAAGTTTTCTTAGAAAAACATTATCAGAACAAGATGATCATTCACTGACAATTGTGTGCATTGGCCAATTGATAAATATGGCACGTCTTTTAAAATCTAAAAGCGATGAATATTCAAAGTTTGATGGTGTAGAATTAGTTAAGAAAAAAGTAAAAGAATTTGTCGTAATGGGAGGATTATTTAATAAAGAAAACGAAATAATTACTTTTGAAGGCAAGGAATATAAAAGTGAATATAATATTTGTTGTGATATTGCCTCAGCACAATATTTTATTCAAAATGTGCCAACAAAAGTGATATTTAACGATTTTAAATGCGGATATCAAGTTCATACCTTAGGCCCTTTAATTGAAAAGAAAGATATGAATAATCCGATAACATTTGCTTATGTTAATTTTCAAAGTAAAGCGAGGGAATCGTGGGATTTATTAACTATATATTATGCGGCATATCACGATTTAGAAATGTTTTCTATTTCAAATAATGGTACAATATTAATTGATGATAAGGGAATCACAACATTTGATGAATTAAAACAAAGTAATCATTATTATCTTATGTTAAAACAAGATGCAAAGACTATAGAAAATACAATCAATAATTATTTTAAGGAGGATGTATTATGAAAGGAAAAAGAGTTTTATTATTAACTACATTAGCTTTATTATTAGTTTCATGTAATACCACTACTACACAAAAAGATAAACTTATTTTTTATGTTTGGGGTGATTCAACAGAAATTGCAAATTATGAAAAAATCGCTAAGGATTTTACGAATGAAACCAATATTAAAGTTGAAGTAATAAGCGCAACAGGCGATTATTATGATGGCTTAAATATTTCTTTTTCTTCTTCAAACAATGCTCCAGATATCTTTTTTACAGAATCTGGTGAATTTTTATCGCATCTTGCTTCTAAAAAAATAATGAATTTAACGCCATATATAGAAAATGGCCAACTAGATGTACAAACAAATAATAATCCAAACGGAAAAATACAGTTGTGGGATATTAACGATGCATATCGCTATGATGGAAATCAAGTTGGAAGTGGTGATTATTATGCGTTAATAAAGGATTGGTCGCCAGATTTTATTATGTGGTATAACAAGTCTCATATCGATGAATACAACTTAGAAAACAATTTAAAAGAAGGCGATGAAGGATTTATGAATTATCCAAGTCAAGATGTTCCAATGACTTGGAGTGAGTTTTTAAATATGTCTTTTCTTTTAAAAAAGGCTAATAGATATGGAACTATGCTTGATCGAGTTCCTTATAAACATTTAATGGAATTAATTCAAATGACGGGAAGTTCAACTTGGGATCAAGACAATAAGTACTTTAATTTTTCAGATGAAAATGTCTTAAAAGCTTGTCAATTTTTTGTTGATTTGCAAGTTGGAGATAAAGCTAGCGCACCAATAATTGGACCTAGTGGTGTCGGAAGCGGAGAAGCCTTTGCTAATGGTAATTTATCTTTTGCTTTTTTTGGTAATTGGGCATATTCTACATATCATTGGGATAGTGTCGGTTTTGAAATAGGTTATTGTCCTGCCCCAATTCCAGATCAAGATAACATCACAGAAAATAGTGTTTATGCAACTAGTGCAGGTATGATTTCATTAGCAATCAATAGCAAAACAACGATGAAAGAAGAAGCGATTTCCTTTTTAAATTATTATATGACAAAAGGCGCAAATTATATGGCTAGTAAAGGATTTAATATTCCAGGTAACAAACTAGTAGCAAATAGCGACGCTTATAAAAATCCAGAAGAAAGCGAACTTGCAGCAATCAATCAATATTTTTTAAAGATCGCTAACGATTATACACATCCTATCATCTATAATAATTATATCGGACAAGATACTGTTGAAAATATTTTTGGAAAGTATTTTTCTACATATTTAGCAAATCCTAAAGGAAACAGTTTAACTAATGTTTTATCATCTATTGCAGACGATATTAGAAGGGAAATATAAATAATGAAAAAAATATCTCATGGCGAAAAGAAAAATCGCATTTTATTCTTTTCATATATTAGCCCATGGCTTATTGGCCTACTTGCTTTTACAATCGTTCCCATGAGTCTTTCTTTAATCTTTAGTTTTACGAATGTAAGAATGGCAACTGTCACATCAGAACCTTTAGAAAGCGTTGGCTTAAATAACTATATTTATATATTTACGCAAGATAAAGATTTTCAACGAGCAATATTAAACACATTTGTTTATGCCTTTATTAAAGTGTTCTTGCTAGCTTTTTTATCATTGCTAATTGCCTTATTATTAAACAAGAGAATTGTTGGTAGAAAGGTATTTAGAGTAATGATTTATTTACCAGCTATCATTCCAATTGTCAGTGTTGCTCTTCTTTGGAAATTAATTTTTACTGGTGGCGAATTTAATATTGCAAATTATTTTTTAAGTTATTTAGGTTTAAAACCAGTCAATTTTTTTGGCGATGGTGTTAGTGCGATGGGAACATTAATTTTTGTTGGCGTATGGAGTGGACTTGGACCAACACTATTGATATTGTTAGCAGCCATCCAAGGAATATCAAAAGACATTCTTGAAGCAGCAGAACTTGATGGTGTTAATGGTGTTCAAAAACTTATTTATATCATACTTCCATCGATATCTAAAGCGATGGTATTTGTAGTGTTAACATCATTAATATCATCTTTACAAGCATATGCCGAAGTGCAACTATTAACTGAAGGTGGACCTGGAATTTCAACAATGACAATGTCTTTACTTATCGTTTCTAATGCTTTTAAAACACTTGGTAGTAAAACGCTTGGATATGCATGTGCTCAAGGTTGGGTAGTATTTTTTATTACTTTTGTTTTTGCCTTTGTATATGTTATTTTATCTAGCAGAAAAGAAAAACAAATTAAGGAGGGAAAATAAAATGAAAAAAATAAAGATTTCATCAATTGTTTATTTTTTTATAGCTGCAATTATTGCTATTTTATTTTCATTACCTTTCTTATATATGATATTAATGTCAATAATGGAAAGTTCAAATGCTATATTTGAATATCCTCCTAAATTATTTACTGGTTTTCATTTTGAAAATTATTATGATGCATTTGTAGAAATAAATATGGGTAAATTGATTGTAAACACTTTAATTATGGTTGTTTCAACAATGTTTATTGGTATTTCATCTTCAATATTAATCGCTTATGGTTTTTCAAGATTTAAAAACAAATATACTAATTTCTTTTTTACACTTCTTTTATCAACAATGATGATTCCTTGGGTTGTTACAATGATTCCAGCATATGCTGAATTTGAAAAATTAAATTGGATAGGGACAAGACTTCCATTAATAATTCCTTGGATTGGGGGTTCCGCTTTTAATGTTTTTATGTTAAAACAATTTATGGAGGATATTCCTATTGATTTAGATGAAGCAGCAAAAATCGATGGAGCTAATTCATTTACAATATTAATAAGAATATTGTTACCACAAATAAAACCATGTATTGCAACTTTACTTGTATACTCATTTATTAATGCGTGGAGTGATTATGTAGGACCTAGTATTTATTTACAATCAAATCCTGATTTGTATACTTTATCGCTTGGTATGCAACGCTTTTTTTCCGCAACAGGAAGTGCAAATTGGGCACATGTAATGGCTGCATCCGTTATCTTTTCAATTCCTATGGTTTTAGTTATTTCTTTTGCACAAAAAGCATTTGTGCGTGGTGTGGTATCAACTGGTATTAAATAAAAATGGAGGAATAAAAATGAATAGTGTTTATGTTCTTGGATCATTAAATGCAGATTTGGTGTTTAAAAGTAATGTTCTTCCTAAAAGCGGGGAGACATTAAGTGGTGAAGATTTCTTTATAAATGAAGGAGGAAAAGGTGCTAATCAAGCTGTTGCTGTTAGTAAGCAAGATGTTAAAACATATATGATTGGTGCTGTTGGTAATGACACGTTTGCAAGTCAACTAATTAATACATTAAAAAGTTATAATGTTGATACCACTTACGTTTATAAAAAAGATAATGTATCAACAGGTGTAGCGGGCATATTACTTTATAATCACGATAATCGTATTTTACTTCATGGAGGGGCAAATTTGTCATTAAATGAAAATGATGTTGATAAAGGACTTAACAATATAGATAATGATGACATATTTATTACGCAACTTGAAAATAAAATTGAAATAGCAGAATATGGCTTAATTAAAGCTAAAGAAAAAAATGCTTTTACAATTTTTAATCCAGCTCCCGCTAAAAAAGTTAGTGATAAAGCATTAAAATGTGTCGATGTATTGATATTAAATGAAAGCGAATGT
This sequence comes from Erysipelotrichaceae bacterium, assembly GCA_022767485.1. Classification (GTDB taxonomy): domain Bacteria; phylum Bacillota_I; class Bacilli_A; order RFN20; family CAG-631; genus CAKPXW01. The sequence goes on along the minus strand of JALEMY010000076.1, from coordinate 7,098 downwards.
GAGACAATTTCAGGCTATAACATTAAGCAAATAGAAGAAATTAAAAAATATTTTTTATCTTTGAATATTTCACATATAATTATTACTTTAGGTAGCAAGGGCTGTCTATATATTAATAAAGATAAAAGCGTAAAATATGATGCATATCACATTGACGCTATAGATACGACAGCTGCAGGAGATACTTTCGTTGGCTGCTTTGCTGCTAAATATGTAGAAAACAAAAATATTCATGAAAGTATTTTATATGCTATAAAAGCAAGTGCTTTAACTTGTTTAAAAAGTGGGGCGCAAAAATCTATACCAACTAAAAAAGAAGTAAAAGAAGCAAATATAAATTAAGGCGAATCGTAAGATTCGTTTTTTGTTTAACTATTTTTCTTTTTCCAATAATAAATAAGGTAGACATAGAATAAAATATAAATAGGATTGGTGAATATATGTTAAACAAATTTCAAGATAAAACACAAAAAATAATTGCCTTATCTGAAAGTATAGCATTTGATTTAGGACAAAGTAGTGTCGGAAGTGAACATCTACTATTAGCTATATTAAAAAGTAAAGATAATAAATTGAAATCGCTCCTTGAAAAAGAAGGAATATTTTTTGAAGAAGCAAAAGATGAAATAATAGCTTTATTTGGTAAAAAAAGCAATAAGCCATTTTATATGGAATATAGCATAGCTTATAAAACTATTTTAGAAAACGCACTAGCTTTTTCAAGGAAAAAAGGAGAAGATAAAGTGTCGATAGATTCACTTTCTGTTGCGCTTTTAGAATATAAAGAGTGTGTAGCTGTTGAACTATTAGATAAGCACACTACAAAGCGATTAGAAATTATTGATGAATTAAAAAAACAAGTGAAAAAAAATAGCGAACTTGATGCTATTTTTGACTTAACTAATTTGAATGCTAAGGCGTTAAAGCATGAACCAATCTTAATTCATCGAGAGAAAGAATGCAATTTACTAATAGAAATATTATTAAGAAAACAAAAGCAAAACGCAATAATTATTGGTGATCCTGGAGTAGGAAAGACAGCATTAGTTGAATATTTAGCTCATTTAATCAATAAAAATCAAGTGCCATTAGCATTGAAAGATAAAACGATTTATGAACTTGATATAGCATCGATTATTGCAGGAACAAAATATCGTGGAGAATTTGAAGAAAAACTAAAAAAGATTTTAAAGAAAGTAAAAGAAGATAAGAATGCTATTGTTTTTATCGATGAAATCCATAATATCATTGGTGCTGGTGGAGCTGAAGGAGCAATCGATGCCTCAAATATCATAAAACCTTATTTATCTCGTGGCGATATTTGTTGCATAGGTGCTACGACATATGACGAATATGTAAAACTATTTGAAAAAGAAAAAGCATTGGAAAGAAGATTTCAAATTGTTCGTTTAGAGGAACCTCTTGTTTCACAAACAATCGATATATTGCTAGCTTTAAAAAATGATTTTATTAAATATCACAAGATAAAAATCAATGATCAAACAATTAAAGATATAGTGCATTTATGTGATCAATATGTCTTTGAAAGAAAATTTCCAGATAAGGCCATCGATGTTATGGATATGGCATGTGTAAGATGTAAAAACGAAAAAAAAGAGGAATTAGATAAAGATAGTATTATCGAAGTTATCGAAACAAATTACAATGTTAAAATAGAAGTTTTAAATAAAGCGCAATCTTTACAAGAAAGTTTAAACAACGTTTTATTAGGACAAGAAGATGCGATAAAAAACATTTGTAATCACATAAGATGTATTGAACTTGGAATTCATGATGAAAATAGACCTCTTGGAGTATTTTTATTTATTGGTGCTACAGGAGTTGGTAAAACGGAAACGACCAAACAAATTGCAAAGCATTACTTTGGTAGTGAAAAGAAATATATAAAACTTGATATGTCTGAATATAGTGAAACAGCAAGTGTTACAAAATTAATTGGATCTCCTCCTGGCTATGTTGGATTTGAAAAACAATCATTACTTGTAGATCATATTAGAAATAATCCACATAGTGTTGTTGTGTTAGATGAAGTAGAAAAAGCGCACATTGATGTCTTAGATGTCTTTTTAAATGTTTTTGATGAAGGATACTTTTTTGATTCAAGTAAAAGAAAAATAGATTTTACAAACTCGATTATTATTATGACTAGTAATCTTGGCTTTTCAGAAGAAATGTTTCATAAAAATAAGATAGGGTATATAGATAATAAGCAACAAAAAGAGGATATATTGCAAGTTATACAAAGACATTTTAGACCCGAATTTATCAATAGAATCGATGATATTATATTCTTTGATAATTTAAATGATAAAGTATGCAAGAATTTGATTTCTCGTTATATCGATGAATATCAAAAAAAAGTAAGTGTGGAACTTTCAAAAGAACAAATAATCAATAATATTGTTTTGGATAATGAAACACTTCGTTATGGTGCAAGGGGAATTAAAAGAAAAGTAAAAAAAGAAATATTAAAACAATTTCAGATAAATTAGGTTTATAAAAAATGATTCGCTCAATAATAAAATTGAGGTGCAATCAATCATGAAATATAAAACGTCAATAATAATTGGGATGCTAAGTATGCTTACAGGATTTATTCCTATGTCATTTAAAAAAGAAAAAAATATAACATATGAAATTTATTCTTGTAATATACAGCAAGCTAACTTAATAAAAAAGGAGTTACTGGTATTTTATAAAAAATACTGTTACTCCTTTTCATATTCTGAAATCGATAAGAAAATAAGTGAAAATATCGTTTATTTTCCCTATGATTGTAGTTATGAAAATCATGTTTTAACTATCAATGAAGAAAATGCCAAAATAAAAATGATGGGCTATTTATTTTACATTAACCCATCATCGATTGATTTTAAGTATTATTTTTCAACGTTGTCATCGACATGTTCCATTCCAGATGCGATTTCAATCAATGTAGCAACACTTACACTATCTGACCAAATTTGATAACTAACTCCTTGATAAGTGAAGAATAGTTTGTTTATGTTGTTATTTGAAGTACTATAGCCAATAATACCATAGATTTCTTCAATCTCACCGTTGATTTCGATAATTTCCATGGTTTCGGCACTTTTAGCAGTGGATTCTAATACTGTAAATCCTTGATTTCCAGAGTAAGTAAGCATTACTTGTTTGTCGCTATTGATAGTAATATTACTTACTTCTTTTAATGAAGCATCGACATCTGCATTAACAGGATAATATGGAAGGTCATAAATTGTAGAAGATGTCTGTGAAGTAAGATTGTTTCTAGCTTCGCTCATATTGCTATTTACATCAAAATAACTTTCAGCAAATGTCGGATTGAATTCAACTTTACTAAAGCTAATTTTAACTGCTACATCATTATTGTTATCGTAGATATGAACCCATTCAGGCTTATATTCTTTTGTGAATTTCATTTCTTGCCTACTCCAAGATGGCATGTTGTTAATTTTTAACGTTGAGACAATCAAGTATCCTTCATCAAGGGAGGAAATATCACAAGTTCCTTGTATAGTTTCAATCATAGATTGATATAAATATGGCTTATGCCCATTTAATGGCCAATCACCTTTGAATTTGTAAACTTGGTTTAATGCTGGCGTTAACACGAAAACACCATCATTATTTTTTACAATGATTTGTTCTTGCTCAGAAGCCTTATCATACATCGATACTCTAAATAGATCATCGCCATTATCTTTTTTATAGGATACTTTCACACCATATTTTCTTGAATCTTCACCTTTGAAAAATTCCATGTTTGCTTCCATATAATAGCTATTTAGTTTTTCTAAAGTTTCTAAAGCATTCTTTTCAACATTGTTTGTCTTATTAGCAATCAACTTATAAGCACCAAAAGCTAATAATCCTACAATAAGTAAAACAACAATAATTCTTTTAAGCCATTTTCCTACTTTGCCTTCCATAAATTTTAATTTCATCAAATCACCTTTTCTCTTTCAAGATAACTTATGAAATTAAAAACGAAGATATGACTATTTAAGAATGAAATGTTAAGATATTGTGCAAAATATATATGCAAAGGAGGCACGTCATGAATATCGTTCAAAAAATTGCTTTAACATTTACAATTATAGGTGCACTAAATTGGGGACTTGTGGGCATTTTTAATTTCAATCTAGTAGATTATATTTTTGGTGTTGGTTCGGTAATGAGTAGAATAATTTATATAGTTGTCGCATTATCAGGATTGATAAATATAGTTATATACTTTATTGATTTAAATCATCCATGTGCAATTAAAGAAAGAATAGATTAATTATAAATAATATAGCGAACAAAATTGAAGCGAACTGAATTTGTTGGACCAACAACAAAGGAGGTTCACTTTTTATTATGATGATAAAGCAGATAAACAATATTAAGTTTTTTCTGATTGTTTTAAATGATTTTTTTTGCTAAAAGCCAAAGAATTAGTTTATCAAAAAAGATAAAAATATTGATAGTTATTGGGATAATATGTGTTCTTGCATGTGTTGTTTCATTAATAGTGATGTCAAATGCTAGTAAAGCTCAAGCATGGTCAGCATATTTGTTTTTCTTATCTATTCCGCTTATAATTATATCTTTTTCAATATCTAATGAATGTGAAAAAAAATACCATCAAATGTGTGAAAAGATAATTAAAGATGCGGAAATATTATATGCTAATGCAAATGGCCAAGTTGCGTTAAATTATCCGTCAGCGCTCGTAGATTTAATAGTTTATGATGGAATAAATAATTGCCCTCAATGCCATAGCGCTCTTGATATAAATAATAACTATGGTCTATATTATGCACAAGAAAAGCAAAAAAAAGCATTAGAAGGAGTATATATTACAAAATCATATGGAAACGATGTAAAGCAGGCGGAAGTTTATCAATTAGAAAGTAAACCATTTCTTTGTATAAAAAAATCATGTCCTAAGTGTGAATATGCTCTTTATCGCAGCATGGTAAAATACTATAACGAAGAATCATATAAAATAAGAGAAGACGATGGTTATGGAACATATACAGGTTGGGTAGAAAAAAACTATTATGTTTATGCTATATACGATGGAAAACTTACTGAAAAATCATTGACTGAAGTAAAGAAATTGCTTGAAAAGAAAGGCAAGATTGTCTCATCATCATCGTTTATTAAAAACTAATTATGTATTGATTTAGCGCTTTACAAGAATTAAATACAACTTTTTTATGGTTGTCTAAGACAAAAAAACAAATTCATTATTGACAACAAAACAAAAATATTTTATAATTATTAAGCGCTATGGGACTATAGCTCAGTTGGTTAGAGCGCACCCCTGATAAGGGTGAGGTCGATAGTTCAAATCTATTTAGTCCCACCATATGAAAATCAAAGTATTGATAACAAATATCAGTACTTTTTTATTTTTAACAGTCTATAAGCGGAAGTTGAAATATAAAATTATTGTAATTGAGTCAAGGATTGTTGTCTATATTGTTCAAAACTGAATTGAGGTTAAGTGAGTTTTTTACAGACTGTCTACTTTTGCTTGTCTAGTGCATTTTGAGGTTTTTTCGTCGTGTTTTTAATTATATACGTTAATTTATTGAAAAATAATTAAATTAATACTTGATTATCCTTATCTAATTTTTCATGGAATTTACGCTTACATTTAAAGAGATACACGAACACATTCCTTCAATAGTGCTGGAGATTTTAACTCCATTTTGAGAGGGTGTTTTATAAATCTTTTTAATCTTATTGAAAATATCCCTTCAGCAGTTACGGACACAAGAACATCAAAGTGTCGGAATATCAATAAACGCTTTTTTATATCTCTTCAATAGTAACGGATATTTAAAGTATAAAATACGAATGTCAAAGTTAAAAATATTTTTAGATTTTATTTAAACGCAAAAAAAGATGCACTTACTACACAAATGTAGTAAATGCATCTAGTTAATAAGATGTTTAATTTATTAATTAATTTTCTAATTCATCCCAAATATCATAAAGTGTTTTATTATTAAATGCTTTAAAAGAAGTAAGTTCATCTACTGAATTAAATACTAAATTAGTTATTTTTTCTCCTGAAGAAATATTTAGTTCATAAACTTTTATTTTGTTCTCATAATGAAATGCAATGTCAATTGTTATATTATTAAAATAAAAGCAAAATTCCATATTTTCGTTTAAATATTTTGTGAATAATTCCCAGGTTAATTCTTTTTCATATACTTTAAAACATTTTGTATATTTTAATATTTTTTTCTTTTTTTGTTTTTCCATTAAAACCACCCTTTTATAATTTTCCAAAAATATTTGACAGCCTTTGATATACCACCTTGTTTAACATCTCTTTCGATATAATGGATATGAGGATTATAATGATATTTAGGATTACCATGTGTTGTCGCATCTATTCTTAAACTCCAATTACCTTTTTTATCAAAGAAATCCATTGAATATCCTACGGTTTTACCATTTGATATTTTTGGAACACCACCACGTTGAGCAATTTTTTGAAGAATTTTTGGACCAACCATACCAGCTATAACAGCAACTGTTCCCAACATATTAAAAATACCCCTAGTTATATTATATGCTGTTTGATTTCCACCCATCACATAATCTCTAATAGGATTTACATCGCCAGAAAAAGCTTCAACAGCGTCACTCGCCCCAAACAAAGCAACTCCCCCTGCTACAACGTACGTGGATATATTAGCAACAGTTATTGCCGTTGACACTGCAGTGGTAGATAAACCAATGGCTGCCGCTCCAACTCCTACAAGGGCGCCAACTGTTCCTGCAGAGGCTACGATAGCGGCAACAAATAATGCAGTACCTACAACAATTCCAATTCCAGTTAATAAGTTACCAAGCCATTCAGGCATATGTCCGGATCCATCGGAATAATTCACAGGATTGTTAACACAGTAACAATAAATATTCATTCCATTAATACTTTCTGGATCTAAATAATCAGCATTGTCTGGTGTAATCCATCTACATAATATAGGACTATAATATCTAGAGTTACAATAGTAAAGATTTGTTTCTTCGTCATAACAATATCCTTTATATAAGAATATATTT
>JALEMY010000047.1 GCA_022767485.1 Erysipelotrichaceae bacterium | reverse complement strand
CAAAGACGGGAATTTTACACAATCTAAATGTATATTAACCTTGAAAAGCGAAATATAAGGGAGTAAAATATAATTAAACTATTATATTTTGGGAGAAATTTAATATGAATAATAACTATTTAGACGTCATTAAGTATGAAGGCAACAACGACACAATAGTCTATAAAGCCTCAGTTGAGAACTTTAATACGAAGACTCAGATTATAGTTAATGAATCTCAAGAAGCGTTATTCTATAAAGATGGTCAAGCACTTGACCTTTTTATTAGTGGACGTCATTCATTAACTACTGATAACTTACCTTTCTTGAAAAAGGTATTTGGCAAGATTTTTGGAGATAAAACTCCATTTGCTTGTGAAGTATTCTTTATCAACAAAGTAAGTGTATTAGATGTAATGTGGGGAACTGATTCTCCAATCATGCTTGAAGACCCTAAATATCATTTGTTAGTTGGCGTTAGAGCTAGTGGCCAAATGGGATTTAGAGTAACTGATTCAAGAAAATTTCTAGTAAAAGTAGCAGGTCAACTTCACGACTTTGCTGTTGATAGTGTTAAAAGATCTATTAAAGGAATGGTAATGAATAACGTTAAAGATATTCTTGCTAAAAAGATTATCGAAGAAGGTGTAAGTGTTATTGATATTAGCGCTCACTTAAAATCATTATCTTCAAAAATCCAAAGCGAATTAAATGTAGAATTAGCTGAATATGGATTAGAAGCAACAAACTTCTATTTAAATACAATCTTCACTGGACCAGAAGATTTATCGAAACTAAAACAAGTAAAAGAAAGATATCTTGAAGCAATGACTGATATCGACATCGATACAATAAGAGAAGTTAAGATGGGCGAAGCTAAAGCAAAAGCTAGAGCAGCTCAAGGATATACATACCAAGAAGAAAGAAAATATGATGTTTTAGAAGGCGCTGCTAAAAACGAAGGTGCAGCAGGAAACATTATGGGTGCTGGTATGGGGCTTGGTATGGGTGTTGGTTTAGGCGCAAACATGGGAAGTGCAATGGCTAACACTGCTAATGTAATTACAGAAGAATCTTCAAACACTATGGCTTGTCCTTCTTGTAAAGCTATTATTAAGAAAACATCAAAATTCTGTTCTGAATGTGGCTGCAAAATCGAACAAAAAAAATTCTGTTCTGAATGTGGTGCTGAAGTTCAACCAGGGAAGAAGTTTTGCTCAGAATGCGGAAACAAATTAGACTAAGGAGGACTGAAAAATGAAAAGATTTTTGAAAAATATACCATTAACAGTTATCTTAGTTACTTACGTTGTTATCAATGTTATTTTATTTATTATTTTAGGTTCTGCAATGCCTGAACAACTTAAATCAGGCACATTCTGGTTTGTATGGGCTATGTCATTTATTGTTAGTTATGGATTAAACATTTTCCTTGTTTATTTAGCTAACGGAAAATCAAAAAGCAGTTTTATTACTGAGGCTCCTTTATATATGTTAATGTTTATTGGAAGTGGCGTTTATGTTCTTTCAGGCTTAATTATGTTATTTATTCCAAACTTGCCATTTAAAGTTGCTTTACCAATTGAACTAGTTATTTCTGCTATTTATGCTGTTGTACTTATTCTTTTATATCGTGGCGCAAAATACATTGACAAAAACAATGATAACCAAGCTGCTAAAGTTGCTAATATTAGAAATCTAGTTGCTGACGTAGAGTATATTTGCTCTTCAGTTTCTGACCCAGAACTTGTAAAAAAATTAAAGGATTTATCTGAGTTAATTAGATTTAGCGATCCTATGTCTAATGATTCAGTTAAAGATATCGAAATAAAAATTGAAATGGCTATCTTTAATATGAGAGAGTATGTATCTGATAATAAAACTGCTAATCTAGCACGATTAATAGATGAAACATCAAACTTAATAAAATACAGAAATCAAAAGGTGAAAATTTCAAAATAAATGAAAAAACAGATTAGAGATGTTAGGGTAATTGATTTTATAACTCATTTTATTCTAACATCATTTGGCTTAATAGGAATTTGGGTTACTTTCTCATTTCTAACTAAAGGAATTAACAAAGGTTTATTTGTACTATTTTTAGTTGTTTCGATATTATTAACTTTTTTTGTTCTTAAATACTTTTTGATTGGGCTTGTTTTATTATATAAAATTGTAGCTCCTCAAAAGGTACGAGATAGATGTAGATTTGAGCCAACATGTTCAACATATATGATTATGTCAATCAATAAATATGGCGTAATTGTTGGTGTGGTAAAAGGTATTAAAAGACTTCTTAGATGTAAGCCACCACATGGTGGTATTGATTTACCATAAATTTTATGAAAGGGAGAAAAAATATGGCATTAATCACTAAACATTGTCCACATTGTGGAACACTTATTAATTATAACGATAACGAAAAAAATGTTTGCTGTCTTGGATGTGACAGAATGTTATCTACTGAAGAATTAAGGAGTAATTTAGATACAGTTGCGTTAGAAGAAAAAAAAGGTGGCGCTGCTGATCAAGCTGCTTCGCTAAATTCATTCTTGGTTCAAAGTATTGAAACAGCAGAATCAGGATTAGCATATCTAGAAAATTTCTTTGAAAATTATGAATGGACAGAATTTTACTATGATACTAGATTAAGTGTTGGTAACATAGATAAAATGGTTGAAAGGAACAAAGTAAAAAATGCTAACAATCCTGCAACATGGATTTTAGAATTTAAGAGTTTAGTATTTCCAGCTAATAAAAAAATTGAAGGTTGCCAATACTTAGAACAAGCAATCGTAGATAATTATGATTTTGAAGAAAATACAGAAGTATTTACATATTATGATTCATACAAAAAAGTTGTTAATTCTTTAATCTCAAATAAATCAAGTATTTTAAAAACACTATTTAATGATATTAAATACGCTGAAAGATATGGCGCTGATGAAGAAGATATTAAACAAATGAAAGTTGAATTAGCTGAACTTAATGAAGCATTTTCAACTTTAACTCCAATTGATTCATTAGAGGAAATTCCGGCTGTTGCTGAATTAATTAAAGCAAAAGAACAAGAAATTGCTAATGAATTATTAGAAATAGGAATTGATGCACCATCAGTTTATGAAGCAGCTGTTCAAGAATATATGTTTGATACAGACAAATCAGAATGCTTAAGAAAATTTGTTTCTATTAGAAAATATAAAGATTCTGAAAAATACATTAAACGTATTAATAGATTGTTTAAATTTAATGGTAAGTTATATGACATCGCTGGTAAAACATATGTTACAAAAGCCAAATCCAAAACAGATCTTAACCCAGAAACTGTTAACGTAAAGAGTAATGGTTCTGAGCAACAAGAAGAACAAAACTTATCTAATTCTTTCGGATTATATGAAGTAATTGATGGCATTCCTGAGGAAAAACCTGTATTATCAGGAATCACTGCAATTTATTGCGTATATGCTTCAAATATCTATTTTGTTAAAAACGATAGAATGGTTTGTTCATTTAATACTGTAACTAAGAGCACAACTAAATTAGACTCTGGCGACCTAGGTTGTTACAAAGATAAAGATGGTGAATATTACTTCTATTACAACAAAGAACGTGACAAAATCTTTTTTAAGAAGACTTTAAAGGCTCAAATTGATAAACCAGGATGTTTCGGTGCTTTATTTGGAAAGAAAAAAGAGGTTATTCCAAATAGAAACAACTTCTCTTTAATTTCAATTGATATTAAAGAAAACAAACTAAGAACTATCGTTCCAGAACTTGTTGACATTGAATATGTTAGTGGAAACAAAGTATTCTACACTTACATAATCGATAGAAAAGATGAATATGAAACGTTCATGGTATATGATTTTGATAAGAAAGATTCAGATAGAGTTTTAGAATTTGGATGTAAGATTCATAAAGTTATAGGAGAAAAAGTAGTTTATTCTGAACTAAACCCTTCTTCTTACAACTTAGACTTATATGTTTACGATTTAGAGAGTGGTTTAAGCTTCTTATTAGAAAGCAATATTGTAGACTTCTTTGAAGTTGTTCAAAATAAGGTATTCTACACAGTTGGTAATGATGACTATTGCCCATTGTTCTCAATTAATTTAGATGGAACTGAAAGAACAGAAATTATGCAACACGTTAGTAGAATTTGTCATGTAAGAGCAGGATGGATGTATATTAATAAGAAACGTTATGGATATGACAATAACTCTATCCTAATGAAAATCAGTGCTGACGGTAATAGAAAAGTACTTCTAGCTTATGACTTTAAAGAATTTATTAAATTTGAAAACGGATATATTTACTATAAAGATATTTATAATGATTTATGCATTGTTAGAAACGACGGTGAAGAATATAGAACAATTGCTGAAGATGTTTATGGAAATCCAATCATTGACTCTGATGTAATTTACTTCACTAGAAAAGAAACTGTAGACAGCAATAAAACATCACTTTCTTTATATTCAATGGACTTATATGGCCATAATCTTAGAAAATTAGAATTCGATATTGTTGCAATGACTGAGTATGATGAATCTACTATATATTTCGATAAAAATGAAATTGCTAAATACAAAGTTACTACTCCTATCAATGCAAAAGAAACAAAGACATCAATTAATATTTTCCATCTAAATAGAATATATGCATACGATAAGGTTACTGGAGAAAAGAAAGTTGTATTAACAATTGGCTTACCTAAACCAGGCGAATTTGAATTTAAATCTGGTTGTTTTGGAAAAAAAGTTTCTCGTGCTGAAGAAACATATGATGAAATTCCAATCAGACATAAATATATTAGACCAAATAGGGTAAAAGCAGGCACAACACATAATAATCAAGTAATTCAAAATAATATAAATAATGCTAGCAACAAATCAGGATGTTTAAGTGCTCAAGGAACTTCAAATAAAAATGGTCGTTCAAATAATCAAGGTTGTCTAAAACCAAAAAAATAAAAGATTGTTACAAGTGGTGTAATTGTTTAATCTTTTACACCACTACTTTTAATAAATAGAGAGGAGTTTAAATATGAAAATTATTAAATGCCCTAAATGTAAAAATATTTTGAAAAATGGTGAAGAATTAGGTGAGTTAATCTGTACCAAATGTAATAAATCTTATAAAGAATCGGAATTAGAAAAAACGACAGATACAAATTTTTCAGATTTTGAAAAGATGTTTGGTGAAGAAAAAGAAAACAAATCTAACAAAAATAAAACAGCTGCTGATGATTATTTATCGAAATTTAATGACTTAGCTAATACTTTAGATGACCAAAAATCAACGCAAAATAAAGTTGCTTTTTCAACAATAAACAAAACAACAGAAAATGCGCAAAAGACAAAACTAAGTGATGCGGCTGTTCAAAAGAATATTACAGAACAAAGCAAAAACAATACAACTGAAAGCACAGAAATTCCTGTTATTCCAGTTGTTGATAAAGTTGAACAAGAAGTTGAACAAAATGTTGAACAAAAAGTTGAACAAGAAGTTGAACAAAAAGTTGAACAAGAAGTTGAACAAGAAGTTGAACAAGAAGTTGAACAAAATGTTGAACAAGAAGTTGAACAAGAAGTTGAACAAGAAGTTGAACAAAAGGTTGAACAAGAAGTTGAACAAAAGGTTGAACAAGAAGTTGAACCTAAAAACAAACAAAAAGAAAAAAAAGTTAAATTAACTAAAGAAGAAAAGAAGCAAGCAAAAGCAAATGCAAAACTTGCAAAACTAGAAATCAAAAACAA